>DASQZP010000938.1:0-7370 GCA_035638655.1 Bacteroidales bacterium | reverse complement strand
CTTGGTAACCCTGAGAATCGGTGAAGGTACTTCTTCGGATAATTTTGCGGCAATCGACTGGTCCGGAGATAAATATTTTATTAAAGTTGAAGTGGATCCTGAAGGTGGCAGCAACTATATCCCTTATGGAACATCTCAGTTGCTGTCAGTTCCCTATGCCCTGGAAGCAAATAAGCTGAACGGGAATGACGGAGATTATTATACCAATGCGGATAATCTGAATTCAGGCACAGTTTCAACTGACCGTTATTCTGCAATACAAGATCTGACAGATGAAGGTAAACTGGACAATAATGCAGGTGATGATCTGCTCACCCGTGACCAGTCTGACACCATGTATATTTCCGGAATTGACACTGCCTATTTTGACAACGCTGATAACCTTGATGCAGGTACAGTCTCAACCGACCGTTATTCAGCGATTGATGATCTTACAGCAGAGGGCAAACTGGATGATAATGCCGGGGATGATTTGCTAACCCGGGACCAGGCTAATGGGAAATACATCTCTGAGATTACCACTGCCGCCAATAGTGGTTTGCAGGGAGGAACCGGATCCGGGACAGCTGACCTGAGCGTGAATATGACAGATTTTAATGCAGTTCCTATAAATAAATATGATGCTGATGTATTAAATATCGACAATACTCCAAAAATTATTTCCACTGCCATGATTACCATTCCTAAACCAGGATATGTAGTGGCTATTGGAGGAGCAACAGGTTATTTCCGTACAGCATCTGTTTCAAATAATGAAATGTTTTATTACCTGGGGCTTTCAAGTGCTGGTACACCCACAGACTGGGCTTCTGATGATATTGAATATAATGCTGATGGGCATCCTTATTTTGGTCAAAGAATAACTGTAACAAATGTCTTTTATTTTTCTACTTCCGGGACAAAGACAATTTATATGGAAGCTAAATCTAGTGATGCAGCGGATATATTTAATGCAGTCGCTCCAAACTTAACAGTATTCTTTATACCGAAATAGGGCTTAATAAAAAAAATTGAGGAATATTCATAGGTGGATGTTCCTCTTTTCTTTTTATTACATTACCATCGAAAATGAATGTATCAATCTGATAAGCAGAGAAGGATAAAGACCAAGGCCAAGAATCGCAATAGTCAATAATCCAAAATAAAGGGTGTTGGTGAATGAAAAAGAACCATGTGCAGCAGTTTGTTGCTCCGGATTACTGAACATTGTCAGAATGATTTTAAGGTAATAGAACAATCCGATGGTACTGCTGATAACCAGTATAATAACCAACCACCAGAGATTTGCTTCCACACCGGCCATCAATACATAGAACTTTCCGAAAAAGCCTGCAGTAAACGGAATGCCGGCCAGTGAAAGCAACATTATTGTAAATACACCGGCCAGCCAAGGTTTTCTGGCGAAAAGGCCTTTATATTCTCCCATTGAAGTTGCATCATGATCAGTTCCTGAAATCACGGTAACCACACCAAAGGCACCCAGTGAGGTGATAATATAGGCAACAAGGTAAAAGGTAGATGAGTCGGTGGCGAGATTACTGCCGGTAAGAAACGCGACAAGCAAGTAACCCATATGAGCTATGGATGAATAAGCGAGTATTCTTTTCACATTCTGCTGCAGCAAAGCCAGCAGGTTACCTGTTAGCATGGAAACAGCTGCCAGTATGCCAAGCACTGTCATCAGGGCAGGAAAGCGAAAAGCATCCAGATCGAGTATAAAACGTAACCAGAGTGCAAATACACCGCCTTTGGAAACGGTTGCCACCAGTGCGGTGACCGGGGCAGGTGCTCCTTCGTACACATCCGGAGTCCAGAGATGGAAGGGAACCAGTGCCAGTTTGAATCCGATACCAACAACGATAAGCCCAAACCCGCCGGCAGCGAGCGCCGGTATATTCCCCTGTTTCAGGAATGCAGCAAGTTCCGGGAAGTACATAGTACCATAAGAAGCATATACCAGCGCCATTCCGAATAAGAGAAATGCAGATGATACAGCTGCAAGTATGAGGTATTTGATGCCTGCTTCAAGCGAATGTTCCCTGTAGCGCAGGAAAGCGATTAATACGTAGAGAGAGGAACTAAGTATCTCAATCCCGAGAAAGAAAGTGATAAAGTGGTGGCTGACAGCCAGCGTGGCTGAACCCAAAGTAGCCAGCAGTATAAGAATATAATATTCTTCAATATCGCTGGTAGTGCTTTCAAGGTACTGGTGTGAAATCAGAATAATAAAGAAACTGGCCAGGAAGATAATGCCCATATATAATGAACCGAAAGAATCAATGACAAGCAGATGTTCCACGTAAACGGGCTGATAAGGGCGGACCACAAAGAGGGATATAAATGCAGCCAGCAGGGTAAACAGGGATGCAAACCGAGTAATTATATGATTTCTTTTGATCCCGATCAGTAAAAGAAGCAGTACAGCTCCACCCGCTGTGATCATTAATGGTAATAAGCTTAGGATTTCTTTTGTACTCACCATTTACCTCCTTTCTCCGGTTGATTATCAGTAAATATCTTGTATTTTTTTATAGATGTGTAATTAAACCTTTCGGCTAAATAATTATGTTGCTCATTTTGTAAGGAGATGTAATCAGCAATTTTATTTTGATCTCTGACAGAAACCAGTATACCTGTATTCTGTTCTAAGGTTTTTTCTATTGGAGCATTCAGTGTTTTAAAAACCGGTCCGGGGAAAAGTCCAAGCCAAAAAATTGGAACTACCAGTGCAGCTGCAATAATTTTTTCCCTGATGGACAGATCATGTGCAATACCGGTATATTGTTTTTCACCAAAAGCAATCTTCTGGATCATACGGAGTGCGTAAATTACTGTGGCGATTAATCCCAATGCAGCCAGTACTGCAACAGTGATATTTACTTTAAAAGTACCAAGTAATACCAGGAATTCAGCCAGGAAATTACCCAGTCCGGGTAAGCCTACAGTTGACATGGTAAAAATCAGTCCAAAGCTCCCTGTTGAAGGGGCATCGGTCCATATACCCCCCATTTTGTCCAGGTCATCGGTTTTAAGCCTGTTTAGCAGCAAACCTGCGAGTATCAGCAGGGCAGCTGTACTAATGCTGTGTGTCAGCATTTGCATGACTACTCCCTGCAATGCTATTTGATTAAAGGCAAATAATCCGATAATCACAAAACCAACATGACTGATGCTTGAGTAAGCCACCAGTCTCCTCAGATCGGTCTGGGCAAAAGCCAGTTTAGCACCGTAGAGGATCGCAAGTATTCCCAAAATCATAGCCGCGGGCTTAATAAGCATTGAGGCATATGGGAAAAGAGGTAGCAGAAAGCGCATGATACCATATATTCCGGAATTCCATAACAGTCCGGCGAGTATTATACTTCCGGCAATCGGGGCTTTTGCAGTTGCATCTGGTAACCAGGTATGCAGTGGTATAAGGGGAATTTTCACAAGGAATCCCAGGGCCATTGCGATAACGAGCCAGATGGCAATTCCCGGCGGGATAGTTGTCCCCAGTAACAGGTTATAATCAAAGGTATAGGTACCTGTATTATGTCCGTGGATAAAATAAATACCTAAAATTCCAAGCAGCATAAGCAATCCTCCTGCCTGGGTAAAGATAAAAAACCTGAAAGCGGCAGCTTTGCGCTTTTCTCCGCCCCAAAGACTAATCAGGAAATACATCGGAATTAGCATTAATTCCCAGAAGAAATAAAAAAGGAACATATCCACTGCGAGAAAAACACCCGTTAGCCCCGTAAGTACCAGCATAAAATTGAAATTGAAGAAGCCCTGTCTTTGGTATTTATTTTTCCAGGTAGCCAACACAGTAAGCAGACCAATAAAGAAAGTGATGAGTACCATTACAAAACTCAAACCGTCCAAAGCCAGATGAAATCCTATGCCCAGCTGGGGAATCCATTCCAGGTTTACTTCCTGTTGCCAGATATGCGGAATGGCCGTATTTTTCTGGACTATATCGGCAGGCCATGCAATGAACGAAAGGATAATTTCCAGCAACAGAGAAACAAGCAATATCCATTTGGAGAGTTTCTCATTCTTACTGCCCGTTATCCAGGTTATTAAACCTGCAAGGGGTAATATAGCAACAAGTAAAATCAGTATCATGTCAACAGCATTAAAGTGAAACTAATAATTGCACCGGCAACAATACCGGCAAGATACCAGCGTAAGCGGCCGGTCTGCGTGATACTCAGCATCCTGTTCAGGAATTTGGAAAAAGCAGCAATCCCGTTATATATTTGATCAATAAAATCTTTTTTGTCAATATTTGCTAAATAGACTGCCGGACGAATAAACAAGGTTTGATATAAGGTGTCAAAACCCCATCCGGAATACCAGTATCTGTGCAGTCCGTTCCAGGAAGTCTTCAGTGAGTTTGCAAGTTCAGGTTTGCGGATATAAAAATGGTAAGCAATCCAGACCCCTGCAAGAGCAATTAATGCTGCAATTGCCTGTAAAATGGCTTCAGTGCCTGTTCCTCCCGCAGTATTTACCGGGGCAGGCAACATGCTATGCAACAGATTAGAAAAAGCAGGCCAGTTGCCCAGTGTATCAGGTATTTCCACAAACCCTCCCATTACCGAAAGTACGGCAAGCGTTACGAGGGGTATTGCCATTGCAAGGCTGTATTTTCCTTCCGGAGTGTTGTTGGATTCGCCGAAGAAAGTAATAAACACCATTCGAAAAGTGTAGATTGCAGTGATAAATGCACCTACCAGACCGGCAGCCCATAACCAAACACTCCCCTGACTGGTTGACCATGCCTGCCAGAGGATGAAATCCTTGGAATAGAATCCGGCTGTAACCAGCGGGAGTGCCGCCAGTGATCCTGCTCCGATAAGGAAGGTCCAGAATGTTAGTGGCATTGATTTTCTCAGTCCTCCCATTTTAAACATATTATGTTCATGGTGCAGGTTCAGAATAATGACGCCGGCTGCCAGGAAAAGCAACGCTTTAAAAAAAGCGTGGATCATAAAATGGAAGACAGCAGCAGACCATGCACCAACACCGAGAGCCAGGAACATATATCCAATCTGGCTGATAGTGGAGTATGCCAGTACCCGTTTGATGTCAGTCTGGGTGAGGGCGCTGAACCCGGCCAGCAGCAGGGTAGCGGCGCCAATAATTGCTACAAGTAATTGGACGCCGGGAGCGAGTGCAAACAAAACGTGAGTCCTGGCAATCAGGTATACCCCGGCAGTCACCATTGTGGCGGCGTGTATCAGGGCACTCACTGGTGAAGGACCGGCCATGGCGTCAGGCAGCCAGGTCTGAAGAGGCAATTGCGCTGATTTGCCAACTGCACCTCCCAAAAGGAGCAGGGTAGCGGCAATAATTACAGGAGAACCGCTTGTGAACATGTCAGGAGCTTTGTTCATGATTTCCTGGATATTCAATGTGTTAAAAGAGGTAAAAAGAAGCAACAGTCCTATGAACATAGCGGTGTCCCCGATGCGGGTTACAATAAACGCCTTACGTGCTGCATAACCATTCCCTGCATCTTTATACCAGAAACCAATCAGCAGGTAACTGCATAATCCGACACCTTCCCAACCTAAATAAAGTAATAAGAGATTATCTGCTAAAACCAATGTCAACATGGAGCCTATAAAGAGATTCATGTAGGCAAAGAAGCGGGCATAACCCTCTTCTTCCTTCATAAAGGCCGTCGAATACAGGTGGATGAGAAAGCCCACAAAAGTAATTACGAAGATAAAAACCAGCGAGAGCGCATCAAGATGAAGTGCTGCATTGATTTTTAATCCGGGTATATTAATCCAGGACCACAAAAGTTGGTTAAATCCTGCTTCCTCAGGAAGCAAAACAAGAAATCGTATGCTAATTAAAATTACAAACAGCGCACTAATGCCAATGCTTCCAGCTCCGATGTAGGCAATCAGCTTTTTATTCATCCTTGCCCCCAGAAGAGACAGGATCAGGAATCCTGCCAGTGGCAACGCGGGAATTAGCCATAATAAATGTAACATGCCAGTTATCCTTTCATTTTATCAGCTGAATCTGAGTCAATTGATTTAAAAATATGATAAATACGTACAATCAGCGCAAGCCCGATGGCCACTTCTACCGAGGCCATTGTAAGAATGAAAATAAACATCACCTGACCATCCGGTTCTCCCCAACGGGCACCAGCCACAACGAAAGCAAGACCAGCTGCATTAAGCATGATTTCTACTGATAGCAGCAAAAAGATCAGGTTCCTGCGAAAAAGCGCACCTGTAAGACCGATGGCAAAGAGTATAGCTGCCAATAGAAGACCATGATCCATTGGAATAGGTGTCATTTTGTACCTCCTTTCATAAACCGGTGATATACAACTTTCTTTTTCTTACCCAGATGGTAAGCCCCGATTATGCCTGCAATCAGTAACATAGCCGCCAGCTCAACTCCAATCAGGTAGGGACCAAATAATTTCATCCCCACCTCTTTTGGTGTACTGACAGCCGGAGAAACAGGAATATCCTCATGAACTGCGATCACCCAGATTAGTTCAGCAAGTAATATTGCAGCCAACACAGCCGGGCCAATCCATATTTTGCCAGACAGCCATGCCTTTTCCTGATTGACTGATGCTCTTCCGAGGTTTAGCATCATAATTACAAAGACAAACAATACCATAATGGCACCGGCATAAATTATGATTTCTAATGCAGCAATAAAGGGAGATCCGAGCAAATAGAATATTATTGATAATGAAAGCAGTGAAATAATCATAAATAACAATGCATGCAATGCATTTTTGCGGGTAATCACCAACAGGGTCGACAATATAGTAATTGCTGATGTTATGTAAAATGCTATCATCATGGTAGTAAGGTTTTTAGGTCTATTGGAGCATCTTCGTGTTGCGCTTCACCTTTCCCTTTACCACCAATCGCCATACCTGAAACTTTGTAATAATTGTATCCGTGATATTTACCCTGTCCCTGAATCAGCAGATCTTCCTTTTCATATACCATATTATTACGTTTGTATTCGGAGAGTTCTACATCCGGAGTAAGCTGTATGGCATAGGTGGGACATGCTTCTTCGCACAGGCCACAGAATATACAACGGGAAAAATTAATTCTGAAAAAAGAGGGATACCTTCGGCCATTCTCATCCTCGGTTGCCTGAAGTGAGATACAATCAACCGGGCAGGCAGCTGCACAGAGGTAACAACCTACACAGCGCTCGCCACCATCCGGGTCACGGCTTAAGATAATCCTGCCTCTGTATCTTGGTGGGAGTGGAATTTTTTCTTCCGGATACTCTACAGTCAGTTTTTTACGAAACATATGAGTGAAAGCAACCCACATTGTTCTAAGTATACTAAACATAATCAGTTGTTTTTTCAGTTTTCAGTA
>DASQZP010000937.1:0-9259 GCA_035638655.1 Bacteroidales bacterium | reverse complement strand
GTTGCTTTATGGTATTTACTATACCCGGAAAAACAAACGTAAGATTGCTCATCTCACGCTGCTGGGTCTGGCTATGCTGACCCTGGGGTACAGCACTTACAGTACAATCGTGGTAAGGTCACTTGCCAATCCGTCAATTGACATGAGTAACCCGGATAATCCGTTTAGTTTGCTGTATTATCTTAACCGCGAACAATATGGTAGCCGTCCGTTGTTATATGGTCCATACTATAACGCTCCTGTAGTGAATTCCGAGGAGCGCTCAGCTTATGTGCCTTTTCAGGACAAATATATCCCTGATCCGCTGAATCCGGATCTTGACTATGATAAACGTTTTGAGACCATCTTCCCGAGAATGGCCAGCACCGACCAGTCCCATTTTGATGCCTATAAACAATGGGGAGGCGATGATGCGGTGCCGGTTAAGGTGACCAGGAACGGGAAAACCCAGACCATCATGAAGCCCACTTTTGGCGATAACCTCCGTTTCTTTTTCCGTTATCAGATTGGGCATATGTACCTGCGTTATTTCTTTTGGAATTTTATTGGCAGGCAAAACGATATGCAGGGATTTGGGGGCCGAATGCAGGGAAACTGGATCTCCGGAATTCCGTTTATTGATCAGATACGTTTAGGGCCACAAGACAATCTGCCTGATAAACTGAAAAATAATAAGGCCCGGAATACTTATTATTTTTTACCATTTATACTTGGATTGATCGGGCTGTTTTACCAGTATAAAAAGCACCGGAACGGTTTCTGGACCGCTTTTCTGTTATTCTTCTTTACTGGTTTGGCTATTGTCATCTATCTGAATGAGGTGCCAGTCACACCGCGTGAACGGGATTATGTATATGTGGGTTCATTCTATGCTTTTGCCATCTGGATCGGTCTCAGTATCCCGGCTCTTGTGGATGGATTGAAAAAATACATGCCCGGCGGTGTCTCACTGGCAATTGCCTCGATCGTTGGTCTGTTGGCCGGTCCGGTAATTCTTGGAACACAAAACTGGAACGATCATGACCGGTCTAATCGTTACATTGCCAGGGATCTGGGCTATGATTATCTGAACAGTTGCCGCAAAGATGCTATTCTGTTTACAACCGCTGATAATGATACCTATCCCTTATGGTTTGGACAGGAAGTTGAAGGGTTCAGAAGAGACGTACGTCAGGTGTTACAACCATATTTGTCCGCTAACTGGTATATTAATCAGCAACGCAGGGACAAACCTGAGAATGCAGGATTACCGCTTTCTTTACCTGAAAGTGCTTTCACTGAAGGCAAGAGAGAATATGTACCGGTAATTGACAGGGTAAAAGAGGTTGTAAACCTGAAGGATATAATGGATTTTGTTGCTTCTGACAATGACAAAACCCGCATTCCCCGGCAGGACAGAACCATGATCGATTATATTCCGGCTAAACAATTCAGCGTTCCTGTGGATACGATAGCTGCTTATAAAGACCTTCCGGTTCCTGAAGAAATGAAAGGAAAGAAGAAGCCCTTATCCATTCAGGGTACATTTAAGAAAAGTTATCTTTTGAAATCAGATCTCATTATTATGGATGTGATTGCTCAGAATAACTGGAAACGGCCGATATACTTCCTGAATCCACAGACAGCTGATCAGATGGGCCTTGGTGATTATTTGCTTCCTGAAGGCCTGGGTTACAGACTGGTACCCTACAAGGTTCCGAATGGTTTTACGGCCTACAAATACAATGATTCATTGTTTATGAATGCCTTCAGATGGGGAAATATACAGGATCCAAAGGTATATGCCGGCTGGACTATCAGGCGTACTGTCGGATTGGTGCTCAGGGTTCGGGATGATTATAACCAGATTGCCAGTTCCTACATAAGTAAAGGTGATAGCACGAAAGCCAGGCAAGTACTTGACCGGTCATTTGAACTCTTCCCCAATGAGCAGTTGCCCTATGGTTTGTATGCTATGCAGACTATAAGGCTTTATATGCAGCTGGGAGATAAAGATATGGCTATGAAGATTTTCAGCCAGATGCGCAATGATCAGGAACAAATGCTTGATTATACTGCTCAGTTCCCCCAGGAAGAAATCAGGAATATGCAGAACGATGTAAGCCTGTCCTTGTATATGTATCGTGAACTTACTAATATTGCTACGCAGTATAAGTTCGATGTTGCTTCACAAATGCAGCAAAAAATGCAGGATCTGATGATGAAGTACAATATTAGGGGATAACATATTAATTAAAACAGAAAAAGCCCGGAGAGAATTTTCTCTCCGGGCTTTTTCTGTTTAATATGATAATGAGCGAACCTTGTAGAGGTCCAACAATATTTAATCTCCAACAAGGTTGTATTTGAATTTCCGGGCAAAGTGATACTGTTGCTGCTTATATTATATACACCGGATCCTTTGCTTTATTTACGCCGCATAATTGCAAAAATAATGATAATATAGCCTGCAATCAGTACAATCGGAGCAACTACCGTATGAACCGGAGTAAAGATTGCCGGATCATTGGTAAGGTCAGGCCCTGGTTTTTTCCAGAGTAATATATTACCAAGTATCAGTAATCCAATCGCAATAGTCATCCAGATTCGTCCCTGCTTCGAACCGATAGTCGGAAACTCTTTTTCGTTCACTTTTTTAGTTTGCTGTATACTCATTCTGGTTAATGTTCAATATTATGACTAATTTCTTTTAACTGTAAATGTAAAAAAATAATCTTTGACTCTGATGCTTTATATTCAATTATTACGTCTGTCTGAAACTTAATACTTAAAACTTAATACTTTAAACTCAAATATTTGTATCTTTCAGAATGACGTCATGTGCGCCTCCCTCAATAATACTGGTTGAGGATACAAGTGTAATCTTCGCATTATCTTTAAGATCAGGTAAGCTCACTGATCCGCAGCTGCACATTGTTGAGATAACCTTTCCCAGGGTGACATCAAGATTATCCTTGAGTTTTCCCGCATAAGGAACATAGCTTTCTACTCCTTCTTCAAACTTCATATTGTCACTTTCTCCCATGTCATAGCGCTGCCAGTTACGTGCCCTGTTGGAACCCTCTCCCCAGTATTCCTTTACATAGTTATTGCCAACTTTGAGTTTTTTTGTCGGACTTTCATCGAAACGGGCAAAATAACGGCCCATCATCAGAAAATCAGCACCCATGGCAAGGGCCAGTACCATGTGATAATCCTGTACGATGCCCCCGTCGGAACAGATGGGAACATAAATACCGGTTTTTTCATAGTATTCATCTCTTGCAGCTGCAACCTCAATCAGTGCTGTCGCCTGGCCCCGGCCAATTCCTTTTTGTTCCCGGGTAATGCAAATAGAACCACCACCAATTCCCACTTTTACAAAATCAGCCCCTGCTTCTGCCAGGTATAAAAATCCTTCACGGTCGACCACATTTCCTGCTCCAACCTTTACTTCTCCATTGTATTCCTTTTTTACCCAGTCAATGGTTTCCTTCTGCCATTCAGTAAATCCATCTGATGAATCGATACACATAATATCCACCCCCGCATCAACCAGAGCAGGAACCCTTTCCTTGTAATCCCTGCTGTTGATACCGGCCCCAACCATAAGCTTTTTATTTTCATCAGATAATTCCCTGGGGTTTTCCCGGTGCTCATCATAATCCTTTCGGAATACAAAATATTGTAAACGTTGCTGCTCATCAATAATAGGCAGACTGTTCAGCTTGTGGTCCCAGATAATGTCATTGGCTTCGGTAAGTGAGATACCCAGTTTTCCGGTGATCAGTTTGGAAAACGGGGTCATGAATTCTTTCACCTTCAGGTTCAGATTGTCTTTTGACTCACGGTAGTCCCTGCTGGTAACAACACCAAGTAATTTGCCGTTTGAAGTACCATCCTCTGTTATTCCGATAGTGGAATGGTCCGTCTCCTTTTTTAGTTTTACCACGTCGGCAAGTGTATGCTCCGGGGTGAGGTTGGAATCACTCACTACAAATCCTGCTTTGAATTTTTTCACTCTTCTGACCATATCTGCTTGCTCCTCAACAGGCTGGGATGTGAAAATAAATGACATCCCTCCGTTTCTTGCCAGCGAGATTGCCATATTATGATCGGAAACCGACTGCATTATGGCAGATACAAAAGGAATGTTCAATGAAATGGGAGGTTCTTCACCTTTATGGAACCTGACGAGTGGAGCTTTCAGTGAAACATTTGACGGAACAGTGTCTTTGAGGGTGAGCCCGGGCATCAACAGGTACTCGTTGAAGGTCCGGGATACTTCATTAAAATAGCGGGCCATGGTTCATTATTTTTATTAAACTGATAAAAAATTGAGCAAAGTTAGGAATATATTTCGGCCCTGACCATAGCAAAATGCAAAAACTTGCATTAAATTATCCTTAATTGTCATCTCATAAAAAAAAAGTACCTCTGTTTCAGGTACTCTTTTTAAAGTCATCATTATGTCAGGCTGGATTCATCCCTAATCTGAGGGTTGTGAAACATTCTGCTGTGTCAGGACCACGGGATATTTTTTCCTGATCATATCCTGCTGAACTGCTGCCAACTCATCGAAGGAAAGGTTGTATTCTTGTCTCGCATATTTTTCCCTAAATTTGTTAATCACAGTAAATACCCCGTCTACATAACCTATGTAATCACCATATTTGAGTGAATTATCATAATTGAGCAGGAGCAAATATTCTTTGTGGTTGATTATGTTATTGTAGATCTGCTCTTTCATAGTCTCAGCAGAATAATTATTGTTCATTGTGTTAATTTCAAATAAATTGATTTCCATTTTTTTAACTTTTTCTTTTGCAATAATTTTTGCATCTGGCGGGGGAAGTAGCATATTAAGTCCTGCATAATAATACATAATCCGCGGTATTTTATCTTCTTTTGGGAAACCGGCAAATGATATCTTAAGAAAGTTATTTTCTCTCATTATATTAAGCATTTCAGAAACCAATTCCATAGAAGTGTTTTGATCGATAAACAGCCTGACTGTGAAAAACCGTTGATCCAACAAAGGGAGTCTGGCTTTTCGTTCCTTCAGTTTGTCCGCCAGTTGGTTGAGGTTAATTTTATTTCCCGACAGAATGATTGAATTGCTGTTTACCATCAAAGATGTTGTATAGTTAGTCCTAACAAGCGTCTTACAGGAAACCAGGCCTGGCAGTTCAATGTCTGCCTTAACGCCAGCCAGTTCCTGGTTCATGGTGTTGTTGTACATACTCTTGTTGTAAGTTGAAGGCTGATTCTCTTTCCACCAGATGGTTAGCTCGTCCTGGCCGGCATTATATTTCAGCGAAATTTGATGGGGGCCTTCCCCAACCAGTATCTTTTGTGGTGTAATTTCAATTGTATATTGCTGAAGTTCGTTGTTCTTATTCAACATGTAAATATGCTGATCCTCAAAAGATATTGTTTTAATATCACTTTGGTCTGTGTTGTTCCAAAGACCATTCAGCTTTGATTGCAGGTTGTCGGAATTATACAGGGAAAAATTGCTGAGTTCATATCCCGGGCCATAGAGTGTCATGTCTGAGAATATCAGAAATACTCCCAGTACGGCTGGCAGTATGAGTAGTGCTTTTAATCGTGAAGCAATACCCGATTTTATTTTTGTCATCATAGTAATTCTTTTTTTAATGGATAATAGGTTTAAATTGTTTACCAGCTCAACTGAGCGGACGCTGATCAACTGACTCAAAATTAAGCTCTGGTAATCAAATAGTTCAAAGCCCTGATCCACGATCTTTCGATCGGCAATAAACTCATGATTTGTTTTTACGGCCTTCAGTAACTGCCATACCAGCGGATTAAACCATTGCATCAGTATGAGAAAGTGAACTACGAGAATATCAACCGAGTGATACTGTCCGGCATGCACCTTTTCATGTGCCAGAATCTGGTCATAATCCGTTGCGTTAATAGTTGAAGTATCTATAAAAACATACCTGAAAAATGAAAACGGGGGCATGGGTTTACTGAGATGTACTATTTTTAGCTTTCCCTCACTAACATGTGAATTCTTCCTGACTAACCGGGCTATCCCGTACAGCAATAATAGCAGCCGGCCCAAAAATAAGACCAGGCCGGCGAGATACAGAATAAGTAAAATGTCTCCTGCTTTTATATTTACTTTGTTTGGTGAATTAGCAGATATATCAGCAGGATGAATCTCAGGATTTTCGGAGAATTTCTTTAACTCTTCCTTTGTGGTTTCTGTTGCAGAATACCCTTCGAAAACAGCCGGTTCACTTTGATAGTTTTCCGGGTTGTTATAGCCTGGATCAGTGAGGGCAATAAGCTTTTCATAGTAATTCCTGAATTTGCCAATTTCAGAAACCGGTGTGGTCAGCAATCTGGTATCCGGTATGCGGATTGTTATGTGTACCAGGGGTACGACAATAGCCAGAAATACTATACTTAAGAGATATAACCTGTTTATATGAAAATAGGTTTCATTTCTGAAAAACAGCTGATAGATACTGAAAAGGATCAAAAGGCACAGACCCGATTCAAACAGGTATATTAAGAATTTAACCATCCTTTTTTTGTTTTTTTATTTCTTCCAGCATCTGCATTACTTCATCAACCTCTTCTTGCCTGAGGTTTTTGTTTTCAGAAAAAAAGCTCACCACCTGTTTCAGTGAATTGCTGTAATATTCTTTTACCAGCTTATTCAATTGTTTTTTACGATATTCTTCTTTTGATATCAGCGGGTAATACTGATGGGTGTTCCCGTATACATGGTATCCAATCAGTTCTTTTTTTACCAGCACTCTAACAATTGTTGATACTGAATTATAAGGTGGTTTCGGATCCGGTAATTGATCGAGAATGTCATTGATAAATCCTTTTTCGATCTTCCAGAGGATCTGCATGATGGGTTCTTCTGCTTTGGTAAGTGTAACCATTTGATTTGGTTTTATGTTGATCAGCTATTCAAATATACAACTTAAAAATAAGTTATGCAACTAAAAAGTAAGTTAAATAACTTAAAATTAAATAATAATATTATAAGTAGTTTAAATACAGTAATTTATTGTTTTGGAATAAGATAGGTAAGTTTATAAAATATAGTCGATTAATTAATCTATGTGTTGACAATGCTTCAGATATTCAGTATTTTTATTAAATGAATATCTGCATGATTTTTATTACTCATAGTCACTTTTTCGGTAATTATACAGACAGCAATATTTTTATTCATAAACAGAAGTCTTATAAAAATCTGTTTGTATTCATAAATAACAAATAATGAATTGTATTCCCTTTCGCAAAAAATTATTGATATGAAAATCACCAATCATTTACTGGAAGGCTCAACAGTAAAAAAGTTAAGCTGTCCAAAAAACAACCGGAAGTTTGGAGCAGGTTATCCTGATTCTGTTATTATTCATTATACAGCCGGAAGCAATGCTGAAAATTCGGCAAATTATCTTTGCAAAGATAGTGTGAAAGCATCCGCTCATCTGGTAATCGGACGAGATGCAAGAATATTTCAGCTTGTGCCTTTTGACACAATTGCGTGGCATGCAGGTGAAAGTGCATACAACGGGCGTTCGGGTTATAATAATTTCTCCATTGGTATTGAGCTCGACAATGCAGGATTGCTTACGAAAACGAAAGAAGGGTATCAAACCTGGTTTGGTAATGAGATATCGGCAAATGAAGTAATAAAAGCCCGTCACCGGAATGAGGCAACTGAACGTAACTGGCAAACTTACACGCAGGTACAATTGCAGGCCTGCAGAGAAGTGTGTATTTTACTCATTGAAAAATATGCGATCAAAGAGATGCTGGGGCATGAAGAGATTGCACCACTTCGCAAGCAGGATCCCGGACCGGCATTCCCCCTGGATAAAATGCGAAATTTGCTTTTGTATGGCGACCGGCAGGAAGAGAATCCTGCTTTTCAGTCATTTGATGTTAAAGTACTGCCTGATAAGCTGAATATCAGAACCGGCCCCGGAACTGGTTATGAAGCTTCTGTCCAACCACTGCTAAAAGATACCAGACTTAAAGTACTGGAAGAAAAAAACGGCTGGTACAGGGTTGAAACCACGATCAGGGGATGGGTTTCGAAAGATTTTGTTGAGAAAGAATCTTAAAAATCAAAAAAAGACGGTTGTTGCAACGGTCTTTTTTTGATTTTGTAGGTATTGTCCTGGATCAATCGAATTTGATATTGTCCTTCATCATTTTAATAGAGGCTCTGACTGATTCAGCGGATTTTGCAACCATGTTTTTTTCCGCATCCTTCAGGTTAATTTCCAGGATCCCTTCAATGCCTTTTTTGCCTAATTTTACCGGCACGCCAAAGTACATATCGTCCAGCCCATATTCACCTTGCAAAAATGCACTTACCGGATAATATCTCTTTTGGTTTCTTATCATGGCTTCTACCATTCGGGCAGCTGCATATCCCGGCGCATACCATGCCGATTTTCCCATTAGTGAAACCAGCTCGCCACCACCCACACGGGTACGTTTAATAATTTCTTCGAGTTTACTGCCCCGGATAAGCTGACTAACCGGTACCCCGCTCACAGTTGTATAATCTTTAAGCGGAACCATGTCATCCCCATGTCCGCCCAGGATGATAGCCTGTATGTCTTTTGGCGAGCAATCCAGTTCGCTGGCAAGAAATGCCCTGTATCTTGCTGTATCAAGCAATCCGGCCATTCCCATAACTCTTTCAGGAGGGAATTTTGAAGCCTTAAGTGCACAATAGGCCATTGCATCAAGCGGATTTGATACAACTACCAGAATTGCATTTGGCGAATATTTAACAATATTCTCGGTAACTGTTTTTACAATCTGCGCATTTGTAGCAACCAGGTCTTCTCTTGACATGCCGGGACTGCGTGGAAATCCGGAGGTAATAACTACGATTTCTGAATCAGCGGTCGCTGCATAATCATTGGTAACTCCCAGGGTTCTTGTATCATACAATGCCAGTGGCGCCATCTGCAGCATATCCAGTGCCTTACCTTCTGCCATGCCTTGTTTGATATCCAGCAATACAACGCTGTTGCAGATTTCCTTTTCAGCTATGACCTGAGCACACGTGGCTCCGACATTTCCTGCTCCAACTACTGTTACTTTCATAATGATGAAATGTGTTTTTATGTTTTACAATTATGTTTTAAAATATATTTGCTTACAATTATAGATAAAATAACAGTATCAAAACCTGATAAATGTCTTGTTATATGAATAACAAAAGCAAAATAATATTATAAAACTCAGATAAACAAAA
>DASQZP010000936.1:0-3281 GCA_035638655.1 Bacteroidales bacterium | reverse complement strand
CCCAAACAATTTCGGAAGTTAAAAAACCTGACCGTTTATCCAGCTGACACAAAGTCCCAAAAAAACATTTCTTTCAATAAAGATGTCGTATATGGCGGTTCAAAGAAAGTAACGATAGGACAAATAGGAGCCATCGCTGTTGACAGTTCAGGAAGAGTTTTTATTGTGGATTCACAAAAAATGACCATTGATGTGTTTGAACCCGACAGTCAGTTTCTTACACAATTTGGAAGTAATGGAAGGGGCCCGGTGAATTTGTGCGTTTAAATAGTTTACAGATTCGCAATAATTATTTATATGCCTATGATGCAAATCAACAGAAAGTAAGTGTACATTCGCTTTATCCACTGGCAAATAAAAAAACAGTTTTACTTGTCGGGAACAGGAGTAAATATCCGGCATTAAAAAAAGCTTTCCCAGAAATAAATAATTTGTATGTAAGGAATAATCATACATATCTCGCTGGATTTATGTTAAATCCAATTTCTCATAAATATAAACCATGGCAAAATGTTGAATTCAAGGAATTATTTTACTTGTTAAATAAAACTGGAAATATATCAACAAAGAAAATCTTAGATTTTAATGTAACGTGGACTTTGGTTGGCATAATATTTGACAATATTAAAGTTTTTTTTCGGGCGTCCAATGACAGTCATTTCTAGTAATAATAATATTTACCTGGCTGACGAACCTGGCTATTTTTTGATTAAGATTTATAATCCAAAAGGAACCTATCTGCATGCTTTTTATTATCCGCATGTCAAAATTCCATTGACCCAAAAAACGCATATAAAGTTGGATTAGCTGAAACAAATTTTAGACATGATTTCCTCCATAAATATATGATTTCTTTTCATTTACCACATAACTGGCCAGTTCTGATGGACATGAAAATAGATGATAAAGATCGACTTTGGGTGGCTGCCGTAGTAAAAAAAATGAAATTGTACCAATGGTGGGTTTTGAATCAAAATGGCAAATTATTAGCACGTTTCACCTGGCCAAGAAATAAACCGATTCAAGTGATTAAAAAAGGTTATCTATACACCAAAGAGAAAAATAAAAAAGGCTTGGAGCGTATCGTTAGATATAAAATAACGATGAAATGATACAATACGAGCTAAATACATTATTTAATATTTAAATAGACCACGGACGACTGACGACGGGTCCCCATCCGCATTCATCCATAAATACGCAGGAATCTGCGATTCAGACAATTAAAAACAAACAATCAATATCGAATCGTCTACAACCATATTTTTACCTTCTTCAGTCTGAATTGGGATTTCTCAGATTAAGGGATTATTGGTTTGGGTTTATAATCCTTAAATCCATAAATCCCACAAATCCAAATTCCGACTAATGGAACCCACTTACCTACCTTCAGTTAAGGATTAAGCCAAAGTTCCCAAACAGTTTCAAAAACTCAAAAACCTGACCGTTTATCCGGCTGATACAAAGCCCGAACAAAACATTTCTTTCAAAAAAGATGCCATGTATGGTAGTTCTAAGAATGTGACGATCGGACGAATAGGAGCCATCGCTGTTGACAGTTCAGGAAGGGTTTTTATTGCAAACAATCAGCAAAGTACTATTGATGTTTTTACACCCGATGGCCGATATCTTACTCACTTGGGAGGCAAGGGTCCCGGAGAATTTCTTTCTATATTTAAATTACAAATTATGAGGGATCAATTATATGTGTATGATGAAAATCAACTCAAAGAATGTGTGTTTACACTTCACCCTCTTGCTCTTAAGAATACTATTACGCTCGCCGGGAACAGGGACAAGTACCCGGCATTAAAAAAAGCTTTTCCATACATAGAAAAATTGTATGTACGAAATAACAATACCTATCTTGCCGAATTTCTCTCAAGTGTTGTTTCCCGTAATATGCATAATCCTCAAAAATTACCTAAAAAATGGCAGAATTCTGACACCAAAGGTATGTTTTACCTGCTAAATAAAGATGGGGATATATCATCAAAAAAACTATTTGATTTTAAAAATGATACACGTATTAGGTTGAGTAATCGCTTTGCAGGAGGGTTACCTCTTTATTATTTTTTTCGGAGTTTCATGGACCGTCCTGTCAAGTAAAAACAATATTTACCAGGCCGAACCTGAAAATTTTTTGATCAAGGTATATAGTCCACATGGAGCCTCTTTGCATACTTTTTATTATCCACATACCAAACTTCTATTGACGAAAAAATCGGCATCTCAATATGGATTACCCGATAAATTTATTAGTGAAATGAAATTTATGAATCTACCCAAGTACTGGCCGGTTCTAGTGAACATGAAAATTGATGACCAAAACCGGCTTTGGGTAGCAACGACTGTTCAAAATATGAAAGTCTACCAGTGGTGGGTATTAAATCCTAACGGAAACCTAATCGCCCGCTTCACTTGGCCAAGGGATAAATATATTAAAGCGATCAAAAACGGGTACGTATATGCGATGGAGAAAAATAAGAAAGGATTAACCCATTTCGTGAGGTATAAATTAAAATTTAAGCCATCATAAATGGATAATAGCTAATCCAATATTATGAAAAAATATTTACTGCTTTTACTGATCTTTATAATGTGGAGGGGCTCATCCAACGTTCAAAAAAACCGAAAACTCAAAATGCCAGGCTGGTTTTACTTCTGCATTCGGCACCAATCACAAAAATTATATGTTGCATACTGATGATATCCATAAAACATATCTACAATAATATTATCCATATTGCCGCCTATGACTCACTATCTAAATATTTATTTAACTGTATTTAAATCATATTACCTGTTGATAACCTGTACACATAATTTTTGGAATACTTCTGATTTTTGTTTGTAATATTTGCATAAATAATATATCATTGACACAGGTGTTTGGGAAATATTTAAAGGGGGATCCTCTCTTTTAAAATTCAATATGGGTTTGTGCTAATATTATTGGGTTACGGGGGTTTCTGAAACGGCAATTACAACAATGAGGTTTACTATGGGTAAAAAAGCAGTTTTACTGGCATTGCTGTCGGTAATGTTAGGGGTTAGTAGTGCAGCGGCACAAAATTATGGGATTACATTTCGCGCCGGGACTACGGGTCCGGGTGTGGCGTTAACACGCTCGTTCGGCAAACATTTCAGTTTGAGCCTGGGCGGTAATTACTTCCCGTATACGCTAAATGGCTCGACAACGACAAATGAAGTAAATGTCGCCTACCAGGCGAATCTGACCATGGAATCCTTTTCCGCATTGATCGACTGGCAGCCGTTCC
>DASQZP010000935.1:0-8613 GCA_035638655.1 Bacteroidales bacterium | reverse complement strand
GAGAATTTAGTATTAAAGCCAGCTCGGGTGATACACTTGTTATAAGTTATGTAGGTTACATCACCTCCAGGGTACAGGTGAAAAATCAGGAACCACTGGATATCCTGTTGGAACCAGATATCAGCAATATTGATGAGCTGGTAGTTGTAGGATATGGTGTACAGAAGAAAAGCGACATTACCGGTTCCGTGGTATCCATCAACAGTGAGAAGCTCACTGATCGTCCTGAAACCAATATCCTTCAGGCTCTTCAGGGTAATATGGCCGGACTTACCGTATCAGCAAGCGGGTCGGATGCTGAAGGAGCTTCCACAACCATGCTGATCAGGGGACAGAATTCCATAACAGCTTCCAATTATCCGCTGATCATACTTGATGGTATTCCTTTCTCGGGTAACCTGTCTGAAATAAATCCGGATGATATCAAATCCATTGAGGTGCTTAAAGATGCCAGTTCAGCTGCCATTTATGGAGCCCGTGGTGCAAATGGGGTTATCCTGATCACTACCAAAATGGGAAAACCCGGTAAAATGAAAGTTTCTTATGATGCTTATTATTCAGTGGACAATATAGCTTACGTACCACCGCTAATGGACGGCAAAACATTTTACGAAAGAAAGAAAGAGTATGGAGAAACTTTCACCCCATTGGAGCAAAACAACTATGATGCCGGAAAATTCACCAACTGGATCGACGAAGCTACCCGTACGGGACATAAACAGCTGCACAACCTGTCTCTGAGTGGCGCCGGCAAAACAACCCGTTATTTTATTTCTACTTCCTATAATAACAGCCAGGGAGTTGCAAAAAATGACAATTTCAAACGGATCACCCAGCGTATCAACCTGGAACAGGATCTGAACAAATGGGCCAAACTGGGAACTAATACATCATTGGGCTTTTACAATCGCAGTGGTAACGAAGCCGATTTCTACAATGCATTCAGAATGAACCCGCTTGGTAACGCCTATAACGAAGATGGTTCCATCGCTCTGCTGGCGTGGGATGATCCGAATTATGGCGTTAATCCGCTTAATGCACTCAATAATCTGAATACCAATAAAACCAAAAGAATCAACAGTAACAACTATCTGGTAATCGATTTTCCTTTTATTGAAGGTTTGAATTATAAACTAAATACCGGATATGAATACCGGATCTGGCGGAATCAAACCTATGAAGGGTCCAATACCTACGAAGGGAACATCAATAAAGGTGTACTAACAAATTATGAACAAAATAATGAGAACTGGCTGGTGGAAAATATCCTGAGCTATAAAAACACTTTCGGAAAACATTCAATTTTCCTTACCGGTTTATATAGTGCGCAGAGTGAGACACAGGAAACCAGCAATCTGGAAGGGATCAATTTTCCAAGTGATGTACTCACCTATTACCAGCCTGACAAGGCCTCTTCATTACAAACCTCTGCTTCCTATGTCAGATCAACCCATATCTCCCAGATGTTCAGGGCTAACTACGGATACGATGCCCGTTACCTTTTCACCTTCACCATCAGAAGAGACGGTTATTCAGCTTTTGGAAATAATAAGAAATTTGGTTTGTTCCCGTCGTTTGCTTTTGGATGGAACCTGGCAAAAGAAAATTTCTTTACCTCATCATCTAGCCTCTCTTTTGTAAATAATTTAAAACTCAGATTGTCTTATGGTGTAAACGGAAACGAGGCCATTACCCCATATTCTACCCTGCCAAACCTTTCCACCATGAACTACCTGACAGCCGATTATCAGCCGGCGTTTGGATTTTATCCGAAGAAACTCGGTAATCCGGACCTCGGATGGGAAACTACCAAATCATTCAACACCGGTCTCGATTTTGCTTTTTGGGATAACAGGGTAACCGGTTTACTGGATGTGTATTTTTCACATACATATGACCTTTTGCTTGACAAAACCATCTCCCCTCAAAACGGTGACAATCATATTATCTCCAATATTGGTGAAACCCGCAACCATGGAATTGAATTCCAGATAAGCAGTGTGAACATAAGCAATTTCTCCAAATTTAAATGGCGTACCGATCTTACCTTTGCAAGAAACAGGAATGAAATTGTAAATGTTGGGCTTAAGGATGAAAATGGGAATTATATTGATGATATCGCCAGCAAATGGTTTATTGGAGAACCCATTAATGTGAATTACGATTATGTATTTGCAGGTGTGTGGCAGGAGAACGATGATATTGCCAATAGTCCGCAACCTACAGCTCATCCGGGTGATGTTAAATATAAAGATGTGAATAACGATGGAATTATTTCTGTTGAAGACAAAACAATAATTGGTTCACGTATCCCAAATTTCGTCATCGGACTGACCAATACATTTACATACGGTGATTTTTCACTCAGTTTCCTGATAAATGCGGTAAAAGGAGTAACTTATCCCAATATTCTACTGAATACCGGACAAATTTCATTCAGGGTAAATTCCTATGACAAGAACTTCTGGAGCCCGGATAATCCAACCAACGATTATCCCCAGAATACCGATCGCGATGTCAATCCGCTGGATATGCACTTTTATGAAGATGCCAGCTTTGTTAGGCTTCAGAATGTAACCCTTACATACAATATTCCTGATAAATTCCTGACCAAAATAATGGTTAAAAATCTGGATGTATATATAAACCTTAAAAATCCGGCTACATGGACGAAATGGACCGGTCTTGATCCTGAATTTCTGTCTCTTTCACCCATTGACAGACAGCGATCGTCTCCGCAGCTGAAAAGCGTTTTATTTGGTGTAAGGTTAAGTTTCTAATCAAGAAAAAAATTAAATTATGAAAAATATAATCAAAATATCACTAATCGGTTTCCTGATCCTTCTCGGGTCGCAGGGTTGCGAAGAACAGGATTTTCTAAAAGAAAAACCAAAAGACAATATTTATGCTGAAAATTTGCTTCAAAACTATGATGGTTTTGAAAATATGATGAATGCAATCTATGCATGGGTACGGACAGAAAGAAGGAGGTTTGATCCCAGTGGCGGCATTCCGCTTACCCGTTATACTGTTTGGGGATGCGGAGTTGACAACGCATTTATGAATAACGGTCATTCAAAGATGGCCTGGATGAACTGGCCAACATATGCCAATCCGGAACAGGATGTATGGTCCAGTATGTGGGAATGGCTTTATAAAATAGTCAATTCATCCAATATGGTAATCAGTCGTGCCAATGATCCCGCAATTGACTGGCAGGGGACCACACCGGCTCAGAATGAAGAAAACAAGAACTTTATCATTGCACAGGCACGGGTGATCAGGGCTTGGGCCTATCGTCACCTTACTTATTCCTGGGGAGATGTACCTTTAAGTCTCGAAGAAATCAATGGTGCAAATTACAGGAATGACTGGAACAGAACAGCCATTAACGAAGTAAGGGCTCAAATGGTTGATGACCTGACATTTGGCGTAGATAATCTAAAAATGCGCTATGACAATCCCGGTGTGGTAAACAAAGCTGTTGCCCTGTATTACCTGGCCGAAACCTATATTAACCTGAAAGATTACGGAAAGGCTGTTGATGCAGCAAAAACACTCTGTGAATCCGGCGAATATCAGCTTATGACTGCTCGATTTGGGGCATCTGCCAGTGAGCCTGGTAATGCATTTATGGATGTTTTTAAAAACCCGCTCCCTTCTGAGGGCAATATGGAATCACTCTGGGTGCTTCTTAATACTGAACCGGAAAATGTTGCCTATGGTTATGAAAATGGTATGTATCCCAATAACATGTGGATGACCTATTACAGCAAGGATGAAAACGTAAAGCAGCTGAACCTGGATATTTTCTACACTTATAATGGAGGACGTGGAGCCGGCCGTTGTTCAATAACTGCTCCGGCACTTTCCTGGTATGAATCGCAGGACGATCGTTATTCTGAATATGCAATTAAAAAATTCTGCGTGTATCCTAACGATGCCGGCGGATTAGATACAGTATTATGGACGAATACAGATCATGTAATCACAGAAGGAAAATATGACCTGGACCATTATCAGTGGCCTTCCACCCGCAAATGGGAATATGTGAATCCGGTACCCGAAAAAGCACAGGAAAGAGACCAGTACAACAATCTCATTTATCTGAGACTGGCTGATGCATACCTGCTGTATGCTGAAGCCTTGCTGGATAATGGCCAGCCCGACCAGGCTGCAATATGGATCAATAAAGTCAGAGAAAGGTCAAATGCTACTGACATAACTGCCGGTGATGTAACCCTCGATTTTATTCTGGATGAGCGATCCCGTGAACTGGTAACCGAAGAACCACGACGGGAAACACTTATTCGTACCGGTAAATTCAAAGAACGCGTAAAATTATACAATGATTTTGCATCACCCACAATCGATGAGGCTCCTGTGCTATTTCCAATACCACAGAGCGTGATCGATGCTAACACAGGCGGCGTTCTGAAACAAAATCCGGGATATAATTAATAAATTACAGTATTAAAATTTCACTTTCACCAGCAGAGGGAACCGCTTCTGCTGGTGAATTTTTCCTCTTTACTTTAAAGTAACCTCAAAATATCGCTAAAAATGGCTAAAAAACACTTTTCAGCCCATAGCATTTCTCTGTATATGTTTCCCCTGGTGGCGCTGGTAATTATAGTTACCAATATGTTTTCAAATGATCCACTGATCAACCGGATGATTGCCGTTGTATTGCTTATGGCCGGGTGGTGGATATCCGAGGCTGTACCCATAGCCGTTACTTCTGTCCTGCCAGTCGTATTGTTCCCCCTGCTGGGCGTTATGGATGGAGGAACAGCTTCTGAAGAATATTTCAATGACATCATCTTCTTATTTATGGGCGGTTTCATCCTGTCACTTGCACTGGAAAAATGGAATCTTCACCTTAAGATTGCTTTTAAAACCCTTATGCTGTTTGGATCCAAACCCTATAGGATTCTGCTGGGTTTTATGTTTACCAGTTCTTTTCTCTCCATGTGGATGTCAAATACCGCCACCGCCGTATTAATGCTGCCCATCGCCCTGTCCGTCATTAAGGAAATGGAAACTATATATGGTAAGGAGGCCATGAAAAGATTCAAAGTAGGATTGCTGGTTGGCATAGCTTATGCCTGTTCCATTGGAGGTATAACCACATTAATTGGTACACCTCCCAACCTGGCATTTGCAGCAATATTTAAAAGCATGTATCCACATGCCGCTGAAATAACCTTCTCTACCTGGTTTGTTTTTGGCCTTCCCATTTATATTATCCTGCTTGCCTCCTCTTCATTCATCGTTTACCGCTTGTTTCCTGCAAAATTCAGCAATGGTGACAGCTTCAGAAAATATATCAGCAAGCAGAATGATGATTTGGGAAAAGTAAACTATGAACAGAAAAGAATCCTGGTGCTTTTTACCCTTTTTGCACTCCTGCTGATTTTTAAAAACGATCTTACGATTGGCAGCTTTCATTTGCCTGGATGGAGTGACTTGTTCCCGTTTAAATCCTATATAAAGGATGGAACCATTGCCATGCTGATTGCTGTCATGCTATTCGTTATTCCTTCCAGCAGTGCCCGGGGTAAAAAACTAATTGATTGGAGTACGGCAGTTAAACTACCCTGGGGAATAATTCTGTTGTTTGGTGGGGGATTTGCCCTGGCCAGAGGCTCGGTCGATTCAGGTCTGACCCAGTGGATTGGTGAAAGCCTTGCCAAATATTCCCATGCTCCTTTGCCCGTATTCATAGGGATAAATGCAACATTCATGACTTTTATAACCACCTTTACTTCAAATGTAAGTACGGCACAGATCCTGCTCCCCGCTGCCGGAGCCTTGTCACAGTCAATTCATCTAGACCCCAGAATATTGATGATCTCTATGACCTTTGCTTCATCTTTTGCATTTATTCTGCCGATTGCCACTCCTCCAAATGCGATTGTTTTTGGATCAGGACAGATTAAAATGAAGGACATGGTTATTCCCGGTCTTATTCTTAGTGTAATTGGAATTATCACTCTTATTGTAATTATGTATTTATGGGGATTTGAGATATTTCATATTAAACCTTCGGTCTACCCTGCATGGGCCATAAATCAATAACAAAATGAAACGATCATGGTCAAAATAATCAAAATACATACGCAAAATGATTACATTGATGGCGTTGTTCTTTCTGACCAGAAAAATTAAAATTATAAACAGATGAAAATGATATACAATTTACTGGGTATTATTTTACTGCTGAATCTGGGATCCTGTGAAAAAAACAATGACCCAAAACCAGAACCTACCTCTGATACAACAAAGCAGATAGATATACTTTTTATAGGGAATAGCTTCACCTTTTATAACGAAGGTGTTGATTACCACCTATCCAACATGATTGAAGCCGACAGTACAATCAATACCTTTACTTATCGGATTGAAAAAGCTGCGGTTAGTTCTTATACACTGGAACGCCACTGGAATGACACTTCGACTATTAACCATCTTTTGCGACATACCTGGACCGAAGTGATTCTGCAGGAACAAAGCACAAGGCCTATAAATAACTTTAACCTATTTCTTGAATATGCAGGTAAATTTGACACTCTTATTACGCGTCAACAAGCCAAAACCATGATGTTCATGACATGGGCAAAAAAAGACCGGCCGCAGGACATGCATCTGTTGGCCGCAGCCTATGATTCAGTAAGCAAAACATTGGATACACAACTGGCCCCTGTCGGCAGAGTGTGGGAATATGCACTGAATCATTATCCGGCAATTACACTTCATATCAGTGACAACAAACATCCCACACTGGCAGGGACTTATCTTACCTGCTGTATATTCTACTATTGCCTGTTTGACCGTAATCCGGAAGAAAACACCTATGTACCGGCCGGATTAGGTACAAATACGGCAGAAAATCTGCGCAAAGCGGCATGGGATTATTTACAGCAAAATCAAGTAAAATAAATACAAGCCATATATTTATTTATAGTTATCGGACATTATGGACTGACACTATTTAAGATCATTATAAATAAAAAATAATTGCCTGTTATGAAAATGTTAATGCTCCGTTATGGCATTTATTAGGTACCTGAAAATAAATTTGTCCATGTAATTAAATGTCTAACTTAAATAATTAAGCTTATGAAATTCAAAAATCTACTTCTGCTTTTCGTCAGTGCAATGACCTTCGGAGCCCTTCAGGCACAAACATCAGACTTGTTTATCTCTGAGTATTGTGAATGGAACCACAAAGCCACAGATCCTCAGACTTTCAACCATTAT
Organism: Bacteroidales bacterium; assembly: GCA_035638655.1. Lineage (GTDB taxonomy): Bacteria > Bacteroidota > Bacteroidia > Bacteroidales > DASQZP01 > DASQZP01. Next base: position 1,350 of record DASQZP010000935.1, on the reverse strand, counting down.
ATTGAAATTTATAATGGCACAGGTCAAACTGTTGATATGACGAAGTATCAGCTTTGGCGTGCACAAAACGGACAGGGCTGGAACTTTGATGGCGTAACCAATTTTGATCCTCTTACTCTCAAAGGTACACTTGAAAACGGTAAGACCTATGTTATTGCCCGACCTGCCAGTGACAATATCACCATTGCATCTGACACAGCCCAGACATGGAGCCACCTTAACATCAGCGGTGACGACGCGATTGGTTTGGCTGAAGATGATGGAACCGGTAATTTTGTATTAATTGATGTAATTGGCGAGCCAGATAATGACCCTGGTAGCTACTGGCCGGTAGGAGATTCAGCCAATGGAACCATGAACCACACGTTGGTCCGCAAGGCTTCTGTATGCGCTCCCACCACTGACTGGGCAAAATCAGCCGGTACAAACGCCGGTAATTCAGAATGGATTGTTCACGGAGAAAATGATACTTCAGATATCAACCAGCATACCTGCGATTGCTTTGTGGAAACAGGTGTAAATTCAGTTAGTATAGTAAAAGAACGGATCTATCCTACTCCAAGTGATGGTCACTTTACATATCTGTCTGCCAAAACACAACAAGTCAACGTATTGGACCTTACAGGAAAACAGGTTTCTTCTTTTAAAGTAAATGAAGGTGAGAATACTATTACCCTGAGCCTTAAACCAGGAATGTATTTCTTAATGCCACAAAATAAAACTAAGACTTTCCGATTGCTCATTAAATAGTGCTTTTAGTTCCCATGCTTTACTAAAGAGGCTGTCCCGGAGACAGCCTCTTTTTAATATCCTCCCATGCCTGAAACAAAAAATTTATCCATCTTTGTTTTCTTACATAATATCTTATAATGACCAAAAACATACTGAATTCTTTATCATTTGAAGAAATAATAAGAAATACAGGATTCAGTAGCGATATGATTTTTAGAAAGATGGTAAGAAGAGGTGTTTTTATTGTGTGCCAGGACATTCATTATTATATGAATGCGCTGCCCACAGAACGGCTCTGATCCAAAAGGAGGAGAGAGCACACATTATTCTGCTAATTGTAATAGCGGTGCTGATTACTACATGTCATGATAAACTTACCTCACCAGGCTCCTAAAAAACAGCCGGGAAGTGAATCTGTCATTCTTTCACCGCCAAAAGAATATGCTTTTTTGTCTTCACCCCTACAACACGGTTAATTTCTTTGCCATCTTTAAATATCAGTAAGGTGGGAATGTTTCGTACATTATATGTTTGAGCCAGTTGCTGGTTATTGTCCACATTCAGTTTGGCAACTTTCAGCCGCTCACTGTTTTGTTCGGCGATCTCATTTAATATCGG
>DASQZP010000934.1:0-5755 GCA_035638655.1 Bacteroidales bacterium | reverse complement strand
AGGAGATGGGGGTCTCCATTGAATCAACATGTTTAAAAGCCCTTTCAAGAATATATTTGGCCATTTCAATATAATGTTTCCTGGTCATCCCTGTATACGGACTCTTTTCAAAATCGGGATCTGTTACTTTATAAACGTCTTGCATGTTATCCTGCTGCTTTTAATTTAAAAATTTTAAAAAAAAGGTGAAGCCCACATTCAGGCAGTGGTAGAGTTTTTTGCAGGTGAAACTGAGCTGCCCCTGAAAAGGACAACTCAGAAGGTTACCTGCAAAGCTTTAGTGAAATATTATTTATTATCCTTTAAACCATCAGCAAATCCGGCATAAGCAGGTTTCCGGTTAAATGATACATCCCATAAACCGCTGGCATTATCATCTGAGTCTTTGATTCCGGCAATCTCAATACCATACCGCTGGGAGGCCGGCACATTTTGGAAATAGCTATTTACAGCAAATTTGTACATATCAGCCTGCTTTTGTAAAGAATCTTTGTCAATTACACTACCAGAAGGAATAGTAACTTCCAATTGTGCCACTTTAACCAGCTTACCAGTTTTGGCCAGCAGCTGAAACATTGAGGAAATATTTTCAGTACTGGTTGATAATGACAGGTGCATTTGAACAGCAAAACCATCCACAGTTGCCCCCTGGCCTTCGATGTAATTAACATATTCAATCAATCCTCTGCACTTTTCCAGATTACTTTCCAGACCATAATCACTAATGAACAACAAATCTCCCTGCTTAACATTCTCTTTGGCACTATTAAAGGCTATAACGCCGTAGTCTTTGCCTAAATAATCCTGCCAGTAGAATTTATCTTCTGCTAAAATGCCATTGCCGGATTTAAGCTCATGTGGATTCACATCATCCATTGGTTCGTTAACCACTATCCATTGATTAACTTCTCCTTTCACTTCAGTAACAATAGATGATATCCAATCTTCCAATGCACCACCAACAGCTTTTACTTTTTCTGCAGGTTCAAGATCTAAATTAATCTTCCTTGTTACAGGAGCAGGAGAGCCCATGCCCGTCGGAGTTTGATCAGAAAGGGTAAAATAAAGTCTGTCCAGTTTTGCACCATCTTCCCTGCATTGCACCAAAACATTATTTGTCCCTGCTGATAAATCAAGTGTGTCCATTATAATCCAGTCAAAACCGGTATTATTAAGGTTGTTTGTAAATTCTTGCCAATCGCCATCATTTATTTTCATAAAATAGGAATCATCTGTATAATTACCCCCAGAAGCTGCATGGCGGATCCAGAATTTATAATTTCCGGATGTATTAACGTTAAAAGAATAAGTAACAATATACATTGGATCGTCGCTCCTGGGGACATTATTACCTGTACCATTAGGAACCACCACATATTTACCTCCGGATGCTTTGTCATCATCTTCTATTGACCAGTTTGAACCCATCTCACCATCTTCTGCTTCAATGAATATCTCATCGGGGTTCTCAAATTCACTGTTGATATCAACCACCGACAGGCCTTTGATATGAATATAATAATTAACATCAGGTGTATAACCCAGGTCCAGATGAAATTTAAAACTATCTGCAGCAAAATCGTTAAGTTGAAAGTTAATTTTATTCCAACCCGGATTTATTGCAAAAGTATCGGATTTAGCGCCACTGCCAGTCCAGTCTAATTCGGGAGTATTATTTGTTAAACCTTCAAACGTAAATCGTCCGGTGCCGCCTTTATCAGATAAAATAAACATAGTTACCTCGTAGGTACCTGCAGTGACAGGGATATCCGGAGAAGTCAATCTCAGATCTTCGGGGTTCGTTGAGTTGGTACCTGAAGCCATCTTAATAACGCTGTCTGCATTATACTCTCTTATGGCAATGCTGCCACCATTCGTTGTATTGCTTTCCCACCCGGTAAACGAACCATCTATAAGGCCGGATTTGTCAAGCAGGTTAGGGAATGCAGGCATTTCAAAAACTTTTGAGCCATACCTGTCATTCAGAAAGGTACCGTTTTGTTCCAGATGCCAGCACAGGGGATAACCAAAAATATTCAGGTTACGATCTTTTGCTTCTTCAACAAAAGTTTGAACGGCCGAAAAATCCTTCGATCCATCATCTTTTACAACAGAACCATGACTAAAAACATTATTAGCCGTAATCTCATTGAAATTAGACGACACTAAACTGTACAAGGTACCTTTTTCAAGAAAAGAACTGGCGTCAACATATGCTCCAATCTTAAATTTCGGATTTGAAGCAGTATCAACATATGCTTTTAAAACATCATAACTATTAAGATACTCCATGGTAGCTATTGATTCGGGTTTTTTGGGTACTATTCCGGAATCAAATTCATTAATGCTACAGGAAATAGTTGTCAATGTGATCACAAATATTAAAAATATATTTAAATGTTTCATGATTGTTTATTTATATTATTCAAATCAAACCTGCGATTGCATTTGCAGGAATTGAATATTTATTCTGTTTTATTTTCTTACAACCGAGAAATATTCGGGAGCTACTCCTCTGTCGCGCACGACCAATGTATCACTGGTTTCAAATTTCAGACTGAATAATTTATATTTTACTGTATAATTTAAATATAGTGCGTCACGGTCAGTGCCTCCGATACTGTTTTTATCTCCTTTGGGAACAAATTTACCACTTCCTGTAACTGTAAAGTTGTTGGTTTCACCTGCAATAGTACAATTTTCATCATCTGTAAATGTCAGCATTACATGGGCGACATCAATTATTGTACTATCGGTGGAATATAAAGGTAAAGACAGTGCTGCTTTCGTTAAAGAAACAGTAGATATGCTTACCGTATCGTCATCTTCAACATATTGCTCGTGTCGCACAAAGTTAACCTGCGATCCGTCTAACTGAGTAATATGGTCAGTGCCTCTTCTTAGATAAACACCATGCCATTGATTCACGTATTTAACAGCATACAGAACAAAATCACGTGGTTTTATGCTCCAGTTGTCATCAACACAACGATCCGGATTTTCAATAGCCGGCTTTCCCCGCAAAATAGAATCTGCACCCTGCACATTTGTTAAAAACAAGGGGATGACATAATTTTTCCTCAATGAGTTAGTATCCTTAAAAAAAGCATCTGTTAATTTTACTTCAACGCCGCCAATTATGCTTCCCGAAGGAATGGTAATCTTATTATCTGCCAATTGATAATAATCAGCGGGCATTGGAACAACTTTAGCCCCCTCTCCTGCTTTTTCTTTAAAATATAATGAATCGCATAATGATTCATCTACCTTAAAGTCAATAGTAATATCGTTTTTATTAGAATAAGCACCACCGGTTGTTGCTTTTATAGAAATCTTATGTTCATTATCCATTGAATTATCCACAAACAAATCTGCACCAAGCTCCACCGTTCTTACCGGATATTGATTAGCAAAATATACTGTCTGGTAGTCAAAATCGGGATAAACAACATCTTGATTCTCACAAGAACCCAATAAGCCTGCCATGGTAATTATCCCAATTATTAACAAAATATTTATTTTCATTTTTTTGCTTTTTTAAATGTTTAAACAACTATTTCCAACCACTATTTTGAATTAAGTTGTTGTATTTTAAAATTTCGGAATAAGGTATCGGACCGTAATTCATATAATCTTTATAGGTACGTTTTTCTACCAGGAATGCGCCATCAGACAAAGAGCTGGCATCAATTCCGGTGGCACTTTCATTTAGATCTGCTTTCCAGCGGCGCAGGTCCCAGAAACGAAAACTTTCGAAGCATAATTCCAATCTTCGCTCATTCCTTATTAGTTCCCTCATTTTTGACTTGTCAGTTCTGCATTCTTCCAGATAAGGATCAGTATTATTCACACCAATACCTGCCCGCTGTCTGATCGCCTTAATAACATCATACGCTGAGTAACTGTTATTGCCGGTCCCGTCGGGTCCCCAGGCTTCGTTTGCTGCTTCTGCATAATTAAGAAATATCTCAGTATACCGTATTCTCGGGTCGTAATGTGTTTGTCCTGTGGTTGAAGAAGGATCAATATTAACATCCATACGCAAACGTTTTTTCATATAATATCCGGTACGTGTTGATGTTTCTTCCTTATTAATTCCATCCTCAGTTTCCGAATCACTTCCGGTAAATATCATGGCATCAGTAACCCCGACTTTGCTTCCATTATAGATAATATACTTTGAAAGCCTGGGATCTCTTCCTGCATAAGGATTCAGAGGATCATAACTACTTCTGGGATCGGTTATCGGATAACCACTTGTATCAGGGAAGGCATCAATCAGGTTTTGTGTTGGATTCATGTGTCCTTTCCCGAACAAGGAAGGTGGAAAGTTATCTGCTTCCTGGGAACTATTGCCGGTACTCAAATTCGTTCTCCAAATCATCTCTGGCGGATTTATTCCTTCCGATAGTCCATTTATTTCCGCTTTGTTCGCGTACCAGGTTTCACCTTCAGGTGCTAATCCGGATATCCCGTTAATGTAATCGAGCACTTTCGCAGCATTGTTTGCAGCCACAGCCCAGGTAGTAGTATTCGAGGCATCCTGAAACGCGGGACTTGCAGCCAGTAATGACACCCTTGAACGAAATGCTTTAGCTATCAATCCATTGAAAAGCTGATGAAAATAATGACCCATAGCACGGTTGTAAACCTCTGGACGTAAATCATCGGAAATTTGAAAACGAGGCGGAATTTCATCTGCTGAAGCGACATCATTGTACTCCATTGGCAGACAATATTCTGCACTGTCCAAATCATTGTATATTTGCTGCACACACTGTTCAAAGGTTGCACGCGGAATATTAAAATCTGATTCGGCATCGAGATAGTGAGTCAGAAGCGGTATACCCATTAGCTGTTGGTTGCTTGCAAATCCTGCATGCGCGCGTAACAGGTAATACATATACAGGGCCCTTAATCCATAAGCTTCACCTTTCATTCTGATACGAAATAATTTTGCAGCTTCCGGATCTTCAGCCCATTTAACACTATCTGCATTTTCAAGAAACAGGTTAAGATACTGAATGGCATGATAGGATCTGCCCCATTGATCAAAAGGATTGTATGAAGCAGTCCAGCTTCCTGTAGCAATGCGCAAATAGCTATTGCCTTTCTGATTGGTAACTGCATCATCAGTGGCATACTCACTATTATCATAATAACCTGGAATATAACGATAAGCAGTAATCAAAATACCTTCAGCATAATTTGCATCGGTATACATTTGTCCTATATCTTTATGGTTCTCGTTTGCTGGTTCGTAAAGATCTTCGCAGCCCGACAAGACAAGCAGACCTGCTACAGCAATAAAAATATATTTAATCATTTTCATTATCCTTTTCATAATTTATTAAAATGACACTTTTACACCCATATTGTAAAACCTGGCCTGAGGTGCAGTACCAATACTGGTTATCATCAACTTGCGTTCTTTTGAAACGGTTAATAAGTTCTCGCCACTTACATATGCACTTAACCTCTTAATAGCTGAGTTTTTTGAAAAATAATCAGATAAATCGTATGTGATTTGTATTTTGGATAAATCGAACCGATTGTAATCATATTTCCAAAATGTAGAATTTATGAAATTATTCGTGTTTTCAGTTGTGGTTAATCTTGGATATGTTGCTGTGGCTCTGTTTTCCTCATTCCAACGTCCTAAAACTACTTCCGAGTATTTTCTGTCACCATATACCTGATAGTATGAACCACCTTTAAAGCGGGTTGTTCCCCACACACCTGTGCCCAAAGCAAA
>DASQZP010000933.1:0-10411 GCA_035638655.1 Bacteroidales bacterium | reverse complement strand
CTTCAGGAACGAGAGCAAATACTGGAGAAACATGGTCCACCCCCAAATAATAAATAACATCCCGTCGTTCCTTATTTTTTGTTGCGATGTTTGTATCATCTGGTTAATCACTTTGAGGCTCTGTTCAGGGTCGAGGGGAGCATCATTCGAATCATTTATATCCATGGTATGAAGTTTTAAATGTAAAACTGGTTTGAATTACAAACCTAATACATAAAATAATATAAGTCAAGTATTTTACTGATTTTTACACTAAAAAATTGCTTTTAAATTCACCAAATACGAGAAGAAATGTCAGAATGAATTAATATATTTAAGTATCTTGCAACAGGAACAGCGATTCATTCTGTGTTTAAGAAAGCTATTTAGATTCATTGATATAAAAAAAATCATAATTTCATCAGTGTCAGTAAAGAAAAAATCAAGCGGAACCAATAGGAAATTAAACACGTTTGGAGGGGTATTTACTCCTTCATTACTTACTATTCTGGGAGTCATTATGTATCTCAGGTTTGGTTGGGTTGTTGGTAATGTAGGACTTATCGGTACATTAATTATTGTAACTTTATCCACATCAATTACTTTCCTCACTTCGCTTTCCATCGCCTCAATAGCAACAAATTCACCAGTTAAAGCAGGCGGAGCCTATTTTATGATCAGCAGGTCTTTGGGGATAGAAGTTGGCGGATCAATAGGTGTACCTTTATATCTGGCTCAGGCTTTTTCAGTTGCTTTATATGTTGCCGGTTTTGCCGAAAGTCTGGTGGCTGTTTTTCCTGTGCTTGATATTCGCTGGGTAGGAGTTGTAACAACCCTGTTATTAGGAACAATGGCGCTGTTTTCAACAAAAGCAACCATCCGTATACAATATGTTATACTGGCAATCATAGGCATTTCTCTCCTTTCCTTAATTATGGGGAAACCACTTGAGGAGTCTCATGTTGAGATGTGGGGCGTTCCTGCATCGCGCTCAGTTGGTTTCTGGAAAGTTTTTGCCATTTTTTTCCCCGCTGTTACCGGAATCATGGCAGGAGTTAATCTCTCCGGGGATCTCAAACATCCTTCCCGGGCGATACCACGCGGAACCTTTCTGGCAGTCGGAACGGGTTACCTGATTTATATGCTGCTGCCTGTTTTGCTTGCTTCAAGAGCCGATGCATCTACACTTGTATCAGACCCACTAATTATGCGCCGCATTGCTTTTTGGGGAGATGCAATTCTGCTTGGAGTCTGGGGGGCTACTTTATCAAGCGCGGTAGGCAGTTTACTGGGAGCTCCCCGCGTGTTACAGGTGCTGGCAGAAGACCACGTACTTCCAAAACCATTTGCTTTTTTTGCCAAAGGGAGCGGGCCCGAACAAATTCCCAGGGCAGCAACTGTTTTTACAATAGTTATCACCATGATTTCAGTTTATTTTGGCAGCCTGAATATTATTGCACCGGTATTAACCATGTTTTTTCTCACCACTTACGGTGTTTTGAATATTACCGCCGGTGTTGAACGTTTTCTTAAAAGTCCCTCCTTCCGTCCAGAATTTAAAGTGCATTGGATATTCTCACTACTTGGAGCCATTGGTTGTGCGTCGGTTATGATTTTGATAAACGCAGCAGCTACCACAGTTGCCTTTTTGTTCATTATACTGATATTTATCTGGTTAAAAAGAAGAAAGATAAAATCAGCCTTTGGGGATGTAAGGCGTGGCGTGTTTCAAACAATAATCAGGTATGCTTTACTTCAGCTTACCAGGGATGAACATGCAAAGAGCTGGCGTCCACACCTTCTGGTGCTTTCTGGTGCGCCAACAAAACGATGGCGACTGATTGACCTGGCCAATGACCTGAGTCAGGAAAAAACATTATTTACTGTTGTGACCATCCTGTCAGGAGAAAAAGTTGGGCCGGGAAAAGTCAAAGATTATGAAAAACAAATTTCAAATTACCTCTATACCAGAAAAGTTAATGCTTTGGTAAGAGTAACACGGGCCAGTGACCCGTTCACCGGTGCTCAGCAATTAGTTGATTCATACGGACTGGGTAAGTTGGTTCCCAATACGATACTTCTTGGAGATACACGAGAGGCACAACATCATGAACCTTATGCTGAGATGATCAGGCATTTCTACAAAGCAAAACGGAATGTGATAATTTTTCAGGATGATGAAGCACATCAGCGCTTTAAAAAAAAGACCCTTGATATTTGGTGGGGAGGGCTGAATGAAAACGGATCGCTCATGATGATACTTGGGTACCTCCTGCAAAACAGTCCAAAATGGCGAAACGTGCGGATTACTATAAAAATGATGGTAAATAAAGAAGAAGCTGCAGGAAAAGCAAGGGAAAACCTTACCAAATTATTATCCGGCATGCGTTTCCAATTCAGTACCAATGTTCTTGTTGCTAATGGAGAATCATTCTGGTCAGTACTGAAACGTGAATCAGCGGCTACAGATCTTGTAATGCTTGGACTTAATAAACCAGGAAACGATTTCACAGATTATTATGACAAGCTGAAACAAAATACCCGGGATATAAAGACTAAAATATTTGTACTTGCAGCACAAGATGTCAGTTTCAAAGAAGTTTTGATGTAATTGCAATTTAGAGTACGACTATGAAAGCCAAATTTTTAGTGATGTAAAGGTATTTCAATTCCAAACAGACGCCGGTAAAGCTGAATAATATAAGGATCCGTCATTCCTGAAAGAAAATCCAGTACCGAAAAAACCTTGTTATATGGCTCACTGGTTTTAGACGAAAATTGTTCTGGTATTAATCTCAAAATTTTTTTATCCCGATGACCTGGTTTTTCCTTCAGAACGGCTGGAATAAAAAGTGATAGCAAATCAGACATAACCCTATAACCTGCTATTTCAAGCTGTAAGACTGTATCGTGATTATAAATTTTATCCACAGAGAAATCAGCTATTTCTTTCAACACAGGATATTGCTTTTGAAGGAAATCAACAAGACCGTAATTAAAACTACCGTCCAGCAGACTATCACTATATTCAGAAAAAACAGCGGATGAAGCAATTGTCAGTGCATATATAGATTTTGCACGTAAATAGGCAATTTTCTCATTTTCATCGTCTAATGTAGCAAGTGTTTTCTGCACATTATTAATATCTATGTCAAAATCAGAAAGAAGCTTAAGGAATTTTTCCACCACAAAATCATGAGAAAGGATATGCAGCCGGTGAGCATCTTCAACATCTACAATTCTGTAACATATGTCATCCGCGGCTTCAGTCAGATAAACGAAGGGATGTCTCTGATATATAACCGGTTCATTGGATACTTTATCTATGTGAAGGGCTTCATAAATATCCCGGGCAAGGTCCGTCTCTGACTGAAAAAAGCCAAATTTTTTGCGGTTAATCAAATTTCTATCAGTTGCTTCCGAAACACATGGATATTTGATCAGTGAAGCCAGCGTACTGTAGGTTAAACGATATCCTCCGCTTGATTTACCATTGAAATCTTGTGTCAGTACTCTGAAAGAATTGGCATTCCCTTCAAAATTAACAAGGTCTTTCCACTGATTATAAGAAAAATAACTCTTAAGACTTTTATTTCCTTCAATAATATGTTCAGCATTTTCTTCAAAATAAAAGGAAATGGCCTTTTCTCCGGAGTGTCCGAATGGAGGATTCCCTATATCATGTCCCAGACACGCTGCAGCAATTACATTTTGAAGCTCTGACTTATAAAAATCCTTATTTTCTTCCTTTACTTTACCCTGCCCAAGCAATTTTTCTCCGGCAAGTTTGCCAAGAGATCGCCCAACACTGGCAACTTCCAGTGAATGTGTGAGACGATTATGAAGAAAAACAGTACCCGGTAAAGGAAATATCTGAGTTTTATCCTGAAGACGCCGGAAGGCTGAGGAGAAGATTAATCGGTCGTAATCTCTCTGATACCCTGTTCTTGAAGGTTCTTCATCACTTTCATCTCCGGTTCTTTTAGCAGATATAATAGTGTTCCAATCCATATTGATGTTCTTACTTGCTTATTTTGTGTAAAAATAAGGGATATTACTTATTTAATTTAGGATTTTCAGATATATATATTGAAAAATGGTTTGATCAAGTAAACATATAAATAAAATGACATGATATATGATCAATTATTCTATTTTATTGTACTCAAACGGGTTGCTTTTTTACTCCATTTTCAATATATTTACTAATAGATTCGAACTGTTGGTTAGTAAGCTTAATAATATTGCTCAACCCTTTTCAGCATGAAAGCTGATTTGCTCTGTCTCCGGAATTGAAGACATCCCGAGAATAATACCATCAAAGACCTGGGGTCTGTAGCCTAGCAGAGAAAGAGGAATAACACAATTAATAATTAATTAAAAACAAGAAAAAGCAGGTCCCAATATATTCGTTAAAATTATCTGAAATGGCTAAAACAAAACTAAGTGTATTGGATACCCTTTTTATACTATTTACTTCATTCTCCCTGCTGCTATTGGTCTTTTGGATGGCTGGTCAGCTAATAGGATCTGATCTCTTCAATGAACTTCCGGACTGGACAGGCAAAATACTTAATAGTCTCTGGGGATTTTTAATTTCAGGCGGTATTTCCGTCTTAATTTACTGGTTAAAACCAGGCAGAAAAAACTCTCCAAACTATATAATATGGATTTTAGCTACCACTTTGTTTCTTTTACTAATGATTAGCGGTGTTTATGCCCTTTATCCCAATTCATCTAATTCCTCACCGTCTTTAACACAATACAAATTACATTTCAGATTAAATTACCCCAAAGCGCCAACAGTACTTGCCTACGTTCAGCAACAACCTGTTTGGGAAAATGAGATCAGGAACATTGTTGTTCAACCTACAGGCTATTTTCAGGAAGAAATCGATTTTCCGGAAATGAATAAAAAGTATTATGCCAAGATTACCCCGCTGATTACCAGTAGTTTTTTTTCTGATTCTGCAGTCAGAATCCCCATGGAGTTATGTTTTGTCCGCACAACCAAAGATCCTCCGAAAGATAAGATTGTCGGGATATTAAAATGTGATCCGGACCATGTTTTCCGAAGCGAACCGGCTGATCCGGGATATATTAAATTATGCTCCCTGCAGGAATCGTCATTGAACAATTTTCATCTGATAGCTACTGCTCATGCCCAGGGAGTTGCTCAAAAGTTGGGCATATCAGGCTGGACTGTTCCAAATTTGCATACATTAGAGACATCTTCTGACCAGGGATTTACAAGAATAAATATTGAAAGTACACAATTGCCTGTTGAAATAGCAAATGCCGATGCCTATACAGCTTCTGTATTCGTGAATAATATGCCGGTGTTTATTGATGGGTTTAAACCTGCTGATCTCAGAAAAAAATTTGAATATCAGCAAGGTATCCATTACGAATTCGGATTGGAAAACTTAGGCTTTTCCGGTGCAAATGATGGATATGAAACAATTGATGTTGTATTTAATTTCTACAGGGAAATGAAGCCGGTAAAACAAATTAATTGTTCACTCCGTTATGTAGCATTGCGAAATTCCCGAACACGGTTTATTAATCCTGCTCCAGACTATCATTTTAAATGGGTAGCAAAATACCATTCCACCATAAATAAAGAATATGAAGTTTTTTGCTTGTCTACTATATCATCTGAAACTGCAAATAGTGAGAAAACCAGAATGGATAATGCACAGTTAAAATACAAACAAAATACAATTGTAGGGGTAATTCGCCCCCCACTTCCGCCTAATAAATATTATGGTGTGATAGCAGGACTCCAGCAATCTAACAAACAAATCCGTTTCACATTCAGCCGGGAAGAAGCCATGGATCTTCTGCACTGGGTTAAACAGGAACCAACAGGTATTTTTAATCCAACAAGTTATTTATACAAAATTAAGGGAGATTGATTTGCACGTTATGCCTAAACATGAAAAAAATTATTATATAATATTTGGTGCAGCTGTTTTAAGTGATGGTTCTCCTTCCGGGGCCATGAAAAGAAGAATAAAAGCAGCCCTGGAGCATGCAGCGGGAGACAAAAAAGCCATTTTTTTGGTTACAGGAGGAAAAGGGAAGGACGGATATACAGAAGCAGCCGTCATGGCGGATATAATTGCTAAAAATGGAATTTCCGCAGAAAAGATCATAAAGGAAGATATTTCAACGAACACCATCGAATCTGTAATTAATTGTTACTCTATTCTTAAAAGAAATAATGATGCAAAAGCCATTATTATTTCTACAGATACTTACCATCTAATAAGAACAAGGTGGTTGTTCAGACTGCTGAAAATAAAAACTATTCCGGTAAAAATTATAAGTGGCAAGGATGTGAATGGTTCTGTCAAATGGACGTGGTACTACATTCGTGAATTTGCTGCGATAATAAAAGATACACTGCTGATAACTCTCAAAGGAATAACCTCTGCTTTTATTTATTCTAATCTATTTCCATCTTATACTTTTTTATAAAAGTATAGTTATTAACTGTATATCAAGCTTAATTTATTTAATAGATGTTAAATTTTATTTATTTAATATAAATAAGATTATTTTTGTGGAAAGTTTTTAAAATAAATAACATACAGAATGAGCCATTATTATCAAATTAACATTTCCAAACTCCCTAATTTTCAAATAAAAATTTAAAACCCCCAACCTACCAAATCTAACCGAGATAAATGTAAGGCTAAAAAACATTTGTTAAAAACTCAAATATATGTAACAAAATTAGCCACATTTCCATATTATAGAAAGCAATTAAGGATTATGAAATTCACAACTGAACAAAAAGTAACAGCCAGTTTTGTATTTGCCATGCTGTTTATTATCAGCATGGGCACTGTTGCCATATTTATGTCCAATGATTTTGTGACAGACACGGAATGGCAAAAAAGAATTTATAGAATTCAGGCAGAGCTGGATAACCTGAATTTCTCACTTCTTCAGACAGAAAGGATTACTCATGCTTACCTGGAAACAGAAAATGAGCATACCTGGGATCAGATCAAAATAAATATCGAGGAGATCTATAAGGATTTCAACCGTCTGGATAGTATCGTTGAAGATCCTGCTCAGCAAAAGGTTCTTTACAAATTTAAGCATACACTTGACAGTTTTTATCAATCAAAATCATCCTTTTTTTTCAGTATTAAGCCCACAGGAAAAGTAAGTGAAAATTCACGAATTCACTTCCTAAATGATCAGTTTACCGTAATCAGTAAACTTCTTGGAAAAGTAAAACAATTGGAAGAATATGAAAACAACTCCCTTATCATAAGGGCCCAACACAATGAAAAACAAACTCTTAAACTGGTGGTTTCAGCTACTGTTTATGCTTTATTTTCATTCCTGCTCATTCTTTTATTCTATCACATCGTTAGAATTGATTTAAGAAAAAGGCGCAAAGCAGAAAAAGTCCAGGAAGCACTGCTTTCCATTGCAAATTCTACCCGAACAGCATCTGATCTGGATAAGTTGTTCGGTAATATCCATAAAGCTTTAGCCCGGTTAATGCATGCCCCAAATTTTTATATATCACTTATTGATGATAACCAAAAAATATTACATTTCCCCTATTTCAAAGATTTGTACGATAATCCTCCTGATTCCAGAAAAATTGGTAAGGGTATGACCGAATGGATTATTCGACACAATAAACCTGTATTATTAAAAGAAAAGCAGATGATAGAACTCTCCAATAACGGAGAGATTGAATTAATCGGGAAATTACCTCACGAATGGATGGGCATCCCGCTAAATGCAGAGGGTATTGTCAATGGGGCAATTGTAATTCAAAATTACAGGAAGGAAGATTTATATTCAAAAGCTGATCTTGAACTTTTTACTTTTGTTTCAGATCAGATAGCGCAAGCAGTAGAGAAAAAGAGACAGGAAGAACGCATACAACAATCAGAGCAGCATCTCAGGGAACTAAACATACAAAAAAATAAATTTTTCACCATCCTCGGGCATGATCTTCGCGCGCCATTTTCAGGCCTTATTGGTTTTACCGGCTTGCTGAAGATTGCCTTACAGAAGAAAAAATATGAAAAATCTGAAACATACGCGGACCAGATTGAAAATTCTGCAAATCATATGTATAATCTGCTAAACCAGTTACTTGACTGGTCACAAGCTGAATCAGGACACATGCTTTATCACCCCGAAGATATTAATCTGAGAGAAGAAACAAATCAAATCCTGGAATTGCTGAAAAGTACCGCGGACGGAAAGAAAGTCAACCTAATCAGCAAAGTTGATCCGGGAGATGCAGTCTTCTCAGACAGAGACATGCTGCATACCATCATCAGAAATCTGTTGTCAAATGCAATAAAGTATTCCCATCCCGGGCAGGCTGTCGTTCTTTATACAATTGAGGAGAACGAGCACTTACGCATTTGTGTTCAAGACAGCGGTACAGGGATGGATACTGCTTCAAGGGAATCACTCTTCAAACCTGATGGACATAAATCATTGCCTGGTACTTCACATGAAAGTGGTACTGGTTTTGGATTATTGATTATAAAGGAACTCGTTGAGAGACATGGAGGCAAAGTGAAAGTTGATAGTTCACCAGGCAAAGGAAGTACATTTTCATTTACTCTTCCTTTAATAACCAACCAACTTACCTTAAATGAATGAGACTTTTTCGGTTGTTTAGAAAAGAGAAACAAAAGGTAAGTGATTTTTCATTTAGCCATTCTTTAGAGAATGGAAATGGAGAGCACTGGTTAATTGAACAAGCGGTAAAGAATTCCAACAATGCTATTGCATTTGCCTCGCTGGAAGGGAAACTTACATACGTGAATCCATCATTCCTCCAGATCTGGGGCTATAAAAACGAAGGTGAGGTATTAGGAAAAGAGGTAATAATATTCTGGGAAAATCCAGAGAATGCAAGAGATATAATTCAAATCCTCCATAAATCCGGTAACTATGACGGGGTAATGCAGGGATTGCGAGCCGATGGTTCATTAATTGACATTAGATTATCCGCCTCATTTGTTGACGCTGCAAACAATAGTCCTGGCCGCTTAATGGCCTCATTTATTGATATTACACAACAAAAAAATTTCGAGCGTGACCTCAGAGAACAACAACAATATTTTAAAACGCTCGCAGATAACATCCCGGATATTATAGTCCGAATTGACGAAAATTTATGTCTGACATACCTAAATCAGCAAGCCTTGCTGTTTTCGACTGCTGTTCCACTCGATACCAGGGGAGTCAAAATCTCAGAATTAAATCTGCCACAACAAACCAAAGACCTGCTTATCAGGAATATTCAACAGGTATTTAACAGAAAAGAACAGGCAATTATCGAGGATAAGATTTTTCATGCAGACGAAGAAAAAATATTTGAAAGTCGTCTTATCCCTGAATTTGATTCATCTGGCAGGGTAATTTCGGTGATGGTAATTGCAAGGGATGTTACTGATGACAGAAAATTGATACAACAAAAAGCGCATTTGGCAACCATTGTTGAAAGTTCCGATGATGCTATATTAAGTAAAGATTTTGAAGGAAATATTCTTAGCTGGAACCGCGGAGCTGAATCAATGTATGGATATACTGCCAATGAAATGATTGGCAATAATATCCACCTGCTTATACCGGAAGAAAAGAAAAATGAAGAGAAAAAAATTATAGAGGAAATACTTTCAGGTAATAAAATCAATCATTATGAAACCAAAAGGGTTTGCAAATCAGGAAGATATATTTCTGTATCTTTGACTGCATCCCCTATTACCAATACTGAAGGGAAAATAATTGCCGTTTCCGTAATTGCCAGGGACATTACAATCAGTAAAAGAAATCATCTCGAACGGGATACAGTCTATCATATTTCCCAGGCAGTAATTCATGAAAAGAACCTTAATGAAATATTCCGGGTAATTCATGAAAAGATGGAAATTCTTTTCAATACAAGAAATTTTTTTGTGGCTCTCTATAATAATGAAAAAAATATAATCTATATTCCCTATTATAAGGATGAAAAAGACGGCAGAAATGTACTTGACCCAGACCAATCGCTAACAGGCTACATGATAAGAAAAGGCAAACCGCTTTTCTTAAATCCGGATGATATTTTAAAAATTTCCTCTGAAATGGGAATTGAAAGAAGCGCGCTTGGTGCACAATCAAAAATCTGGATGGGAGTTCCCATGTACTCAAACGGAGAAGTAACAGGAGCGCTTGTTGTCCAGGACTATGAAAATCCTGATGCCTACACTCCCAAAGACTTAAAATTTCTGAAATTTTTAGCAAATCAGCTTTCACTGATTATTGAACAAAAGAAAGCCGAAGAAGAATTAAATCTGCGGGCACGCTTATTAGATGTTGCAACTGATTCAATATATATGCATACAGTTGATGGAATAATTAGTTATGCAAATGAAACGGCAGTTATTTTAAC
>DASQZP010000932.1:0-5477 GCA_035638655.1 Bacteroidales bacterium | reverse complement strand
AACAGACGGCTTTTCCCGTTACAGCTGGCTTCCTGCAAACGCAGGGTAGTAATAGCATCGGTTTTACCAGAAAACCCGGTGGTTTTGATGTCTTCACTTATGTATTTATAGATCTTCCTTATGGCCACTATCATGTCGCTGTTTCTGTCAATGCCCAGGGCGGAGAGTTGCCGTAGAATATCTTTGTTCCTCACCTGTATTAAGTCCGTTTTTTCGAGATACCTGTTTAAATTCGGATCAGTTGATACCGGTATCGATAATTTTTTCGGCAACATAAAATTGACCTTCTTACTGATGACATTGAACGTGTAGGTTATTTTCTGAGGACCGTTGATTGCATTGTTATACCAATGTCCGATACGGTTTAAACCGGCATTTATTTGCCCATAATTAAAATTGTCGGAAACCACCTGTTCATCAAAAATATCCTGATGTTGCGTGTTTGGTGGCAACATGGCCCTGATATTGATTTCCGAACCATGCCCGGTTGCCTCCATTTCCAGTTTAACCCTGTAACCTGTTTCCGGTAATATGGTAGAAGGAGTGTAATCCAACACAAAAATTTTCACTAAAACCAGCCCGTTAAAAACAACCAGGAGAACTACTATTAAAATATTCTTGACGCTCATAGTTTTATTTGATTTTAGAATTTATTAATAACATTAAGCAGGATATTCAGCAGTTCCTGTTGTTCCGATTCAATACGCTGCTTTTGTACAGGCTGTTTAGGATAGCACAGTTCAATTGTAACCGATGGATGCGGGTTGTTGCATGTTTGTTTAACCAATGAAGCATATTCCTTTTTTAGCAGTCCGCTCACACACCAGTCCGAAGCAATTCCATTAACATCAACCATATCCGACGCACTGTACCATGGTATTTCAGGAGCTGTTTTATTTCCCCCTGCAATAATTATATTGCTTAGTTTCAGGATCTCTTTTTCATACTCAGGTCGAAAGGCTTCAGTACCTGATTTGTTAAACTCGACGGGTATTCTTACAAGGTTTTCATATTTTTTCTCGTTTGCCGAATGGAAAAACAGGCTTGCCGTGTATTGCCGGGTGTTAATCAATGATACCAGCGCTTTGGTTTCAGCTTCCTGTTTAGCCTCAACTTTACCAAAGGGGAAATTCCTGTTGATATCAATCCCATTGTCATTTTCACGCTGGTTTTCGAGATATCCTTCCGGATTATGCACCGGTATAATATCCAGAACAATCTTTTTCTTAATGAGGGTTGTCCTGTTTTGTTGCTGAAGCAGTTGTCGGATCAGGTTATCTACAGCGGCCACCGGTGCAGCTTCGTCTCCGTGTGTACCGGCTACCACTAAAAACTTCCTGGCAGGATGCTCCTGTAAGAAGCCTATCCGGATCATGGGTATGGTTAAATTATTCTTTTGTGATTTGCCGATGCTGTATAATTCCGTTGTTGCCGGATTTGCCTGGTGCTGCTGGTTCAAAAAATTATAGATATCACCCAGTTGTGGATACAGGGGATTGTTTGTAACCCCCAAAGTATTTTTAAACTGTTCAACCTTAACTATTTCAGGTTGAAGGTTTGAACACCCTCCTGGCAGTAAGAGGGCGTTCAGTATTAAACCTAATATTACTATATACTTGTTTTTTAGTATCATAAGTTCTTTAAATTTGAAAAAACAGGTACACTTCAATGGCTAAGGCAATGAATTGTAATAGGACAACGCTTTATCATATTTTGAACTATTGGGGTAGTTATTTATCACTGCGCCATAAGCCGTTTTAGCATTGGTAAGATCACCTGCTTTATGATAACTGCGGCCGATGTAATATTGCGCATCACCGCCTGTTTTATTTGCCGATTCAGCGGTAACAACATATTGCCAGTTGCTGATTGCATTGGTATAATCACCCTGGTTATAATAGCTAAATGCCAGCCAGTAATATGCACCCAGCAATTTTGAACTCTTCGGATACGACGAAATTACCTTTGAAAATGCAGTAGCAGCATTTTGATAATCATTCAGGTTATAATAACACCACGCTGCTTTATACTGTGCCTTATCGGTATAATCGGAATTTGGATAAGAAGTGATAATATTTTCATAAGCAACCCTGGCATCATCATAGGTATATGATTCGAGTTCGTACTTACAGTTTGCAATGTAATAGTTGGCAGCAACCATGTTATTGTCGTCTGGAAAAGCATTGATAAAGGCCTCATATTCAGTGATGGACTGTGCAAGTTCATCATTGTTATAGTAAGATGCCGCCTTGTAATACATGGCTTTGGCTTTTCTGATGCTATTCGGATATGTAGTTAAAAAGGAAGTAAACTCTGTTTCGGCAGTGGTTAAATTTCCTGCTTTGTAATTATTGTAAGCAATTTGGTATTTAGCATCAACTGCATTTTGTGTACCCGGAAAATCGGTAATAACCTTATTAAACTCAGCAATGGCTTTGGTATACATAGCTTCGCCGGCATACAGGGAAGCAATATTGTACTGCGCATCCGAAACCCGTGTGGATAAGGAATAGTTTGTAATCAGATCATGATAAGCCTTTAGTGCAGAAGCAGTATCATTAAGTTTCTCATAAGCCTTTCCCTTTGAATATAAAGCATCCGGTGCTTTAAAACTGGACGGGAATTCAGAAACAACCGAATCGAACATGGCAATAGCGCCAGTAAAGTCCTCATGCGTTACACTTATTTTACCCCTCCAGTAATAAGTTAACGCGGCATAGTCATGCGTAGGGTATTTTTCCAGGAAGGAATTAAACCTGGCTTTCGATTCACTGAACAAATCCAGGGTATAATATTCAAATGCTATTTTGTATTCAGCTTCAATGGCCAGTGAGGTACCGGGGAATGAGTCGATAATAGTCTGATAGCTGGCGATAGCTTCTAAATCCTGGCCATTTGTACTTTGCCTGTTGGCTTTAATAAATAAATCTTCAGGAACAATACTACTTACGGCTTCAGTCAGCGTGATCTTAGGTACGGAAACAATCTCGCCCGGACCACTCAGGGTTACTCCTGTTTTCCTGGCTATGGTATACCCGTCTTTTTGGGCCTTCAGGGCGTAGGTACCAAAAGGAACGCCGCTGATAGTATATTTTCCGCCGGCATCGCTTACGGCAACAAACGAAGTTCCTTCAATATAAATATATACTCCCGAGTGAGTGATCTGTCCGGCCAATTCTACAGTTCCCTGAAGTGTTCCTTTAGGAGTTATAGTGGTATTGATACTTTGGGCATTGATCTGTGTAGTTAAAACGGCTAAAACGACCAACAGAAATACGTGTAATTTATTTGTTTTCATTATTTTAAAATTTATTACGTTCTACTTTGTTTTAATTATCTTATTTGTTTGGGAGAAATGGGCACCCAGTATTCTGTAGAAATAAATATTTCCTACCGCATTTCTCAGTCCCAAATTCTCGGCATTCCAAACAACAATGTGTTTTCCCTGCATAAAAAATCTGTTTTCAACAACATCCAGCACCTGCCCCTGCATGTTTAATATTTCAATAGTGACGTTCTGGGGCTCGTCAATTGAAAATTTGATATTTAAGTGATCAATAAAGGGATTAGGGTAACAAGTCACCGATAAGTTATACCTGTCAGTCATTTCAATGGAACTGGCAGTACTTGATACAGTGAAATTTTTTATGACTTTCTGCACATAGTCGGGGTGATCAATGATAATGGTATACGTGCCCGGAGGTACCCCATCCATTGAAAACTCTCCGTTTACATCCGTAGTGTCAATAAAATCGGTATTGTACAGATACACATAAGCGCCTTCTACTGCCGCATTCCCGGAAATATCCGATATTTTTCCGGTAAGGGTATTTGCCAATACCTGCGTTTGAAGGCCAATAACAAATAGTCCAAGAAAGTAAATCAGTTTCTTCATTTGGTAAATTTTTAATTAAATAGATATATTATATTCCAGTCCCAGTAATATTTCATACCAGTTGTACGGTCTCAGTGTTTTGTAATATTCCAGTTCTGTATTTGAATCCCGTGAGGCAGATTCCAGTTTGAAATAGGCATTAATTTTATCATTAAGCAGATACGATACATCAAAACTTGTATAGATATACTTGTACTTTAACTGATTCGAATTTGTAGCCGACGGGGCCTGTTTGTTATCGTACAGAATTTGTTTATAGTCAATATCAGCAGAAGCTTCCAACCTTCTGTGCCGGTATTTTATTTTACTTCCAACGGCTATTTTTTTGTATGAATAATAGCCTTCAAACATATCCGTCCGGATTGAATAATCAATGGCCGGCATGATAATTAACGTTTTGGAGTAATAATACCGGAACTTTATTCCAATATCCGTGTATTTAAAATTTCGCAATGGATTTTGACCAAATAATTTCCCGTTCCTGTCATACGCCTGGTATTCGAGATATTTCCGGTTTGCCCGGGACAGGGAGGCGTATAATATGTGTTTGTTAATCCTTCTCTTGTATAAAAGGCTTATTTCGCTTTCGTCATTTGTTAATGAATAGTTTAGCTGTTCTTTCAGGTACTTCTTATGCCCAAAGGCATATTCCAGGGAAATTTGATTTTTTCTGTTGAATTTATGTTCAATAAATACCACCCCCGAATTCTCGAAGTACTTAAAAGACCTGGTAATTTCTTCCCCGGTAGTACTAACGGCAATTTTGTTATTGTAAGTAGCCTGATACTGTATACCTGCGAAGGTATTTTTTGAGAAATTATAATTGTATTCCGATTTAAACCTTGATTTTAGCTGATTCAGGTTACTGTTTAATAAATACCCCCTGTACCAGTTATCTGTACTAAAAATAAGCGCTGATTTTTTGAAATTCAATACATAATCCAGGTCAAGATTTGCATCGTAAAACTGATCTGATTTTATGAGTGAATCTTTGGGTAAATAAGCAGCTAAAGACCGGTCGAAATAGTGGTTTGTACTTCTGAAAATATTATTTTCACGACCGCCTGCCAGTGCAGCATTGACCTCAATTGATTTTTTCACCCTGAGGCTGTCTCCCGAACGTTTCTGAGCAAATGTTGGGGAAATCGTTATTAAAATATAAAACGCGGCAACAACATATTTTCTTGACATAGTATACGCTTTAGTTAGATTTTATCATTAATTCATTAAATAAATAATTGAAAAAACAGTTTTGTAGAAGGCATAAGAAATCCACGTTACCATCAGTGATGATGATATCATATTGTTTCTTAGCTGAGTTGTTAATTATTAAGATCCAGCGGGTACTTCAGTTAAATCTGTACCTTTCCTGATAAATTAAAATGTTTACATTTGATCGTCTAACAAAGTTTTATCCTGTTGATTTCGACATAGTAATATTTTTTATACCTTCAGTATCGGTTTCAGACTGCAATTCCAGGGTATCATTGTTTAATAATAAAATTTCCCATTCCGCATTGAGCCATTCCACTGGTGCATCTTCCGTATTGAATTCTATTGACAGGGACTTCAGGCTATCGTA
>DASQZP010000931.1:0-3089 GCA_035638655.1 Bacteroidales bacterium | reverse complement strand
CCTGACAAATTTTGAGGATGTGTTTGATTTATTTTATGCAAAACAATGGTTTGATATTTTCCTATATTTTTGGTGGGTGGCCATTGAACCATCCGGTTGTTTTGTTTATCGTTCCTGATAATTTGTATGGCCATTGTCACACTGTCCTTGTTCCATCTTACGGGCAGGTTCTTCAGTGGAATTTTCATTTCTACAGTATAGCCATCTAGATTTGTTTTAGCTGCAGCAGTCCATTTTGAAGAAAAAGAAAATGACAGGTCTCTTGAAGGTGTATTTAATGCGCCATCCAACTCATTACCGGCAGCATCTGCAAGAAAGGCATAGGCGGTGATTCCATCATGATAAGTGTCGATACAAAAGGCAACCCAATCATTGCTCAACATGAACTCGTTGTCCTTATCCAAATGCTCTTTGCTCAATTTAGAAGTGTCGTTTATCTGACATCTGAAAGCAGCATACAGATTATCTGCATCATAGGTAAAATAAGCCTTTGTATTATTGTACCTGCCATTTTCATCATACAATACTTTTGTGAAAAATGTTTTTTGCCAAACTGGTTCATTTAATTTTCCGTCAATAATGATTGCACTTTCAGTTTTAACAGGTTTTAGTATGTCTGTGTCAGCCGACAAGCTTTGAGAAAAAGCATTTATTGAAATGAGGGTTAAAAATAGTTGTATGTAAATGGTGTTCTTCATAGCTGTTCTTTAAAAGTTTAATAAAATTATTCCTTAAAGTGTTCTAATTTTGAATGCAACAAGACATAGATCGGTCTTGATTATGTCAAGTCACAAGAGTAGGGATGTTTATTTGAAATCGCCACAAGAATCATTTCTGGTGTAAAACCACCACTATAAAAACTTTGAACATTTTTAACTGTGGATAAAAGTACTTCTCCATCCAAAATAAAAACTACAGGATATTTCCTATTATTTTCAGTTGTATAATCATCTGGAAACTGGATATAAATTCTTCTATATTCTTTTAGCGTTTCAGAATAAATACTATCTAATACTCCAATATTTTCAAGATATTTTTGATTTTCATTAATTTGAGATTTCCCTAAAAAGTTAATTAAAACGCAGAATCCTATACTTAATATTAATTTTATTCTCATGTTATTTTTCATTTGAATTGAATTTTTCGGTTCATTGATTTATTGTTTCCCTAAAGTGCTTTCGAATAAGAAGTTAATTCATTTGAATAAACGCCATAGCCATCATTATTGATATGCTTGATATATGTTTTTAAATCAGGGGCATACCACCACGTATCAGACATCTCCCCCTTATAGCCTCTGGAATTTGTTACAATCCCCCTGTATTCTATTTTGTAAGCCATGAATTTCCCTGCTGCAACATTTAATTCTTCAAATGAAACTACTTCAGCATCCTGACTGGTTTTTCCTTTGGTACCTTCATTATTTTCCCATTCCGACTCGTATTTCCATTTTTTTCCTACATATAAGGGCCAGTCACGAAAGGGTGTGCTGCTCTGCTTTTGGTTTAAAACAGCTGAAATCCGGACGGTATCAACACCATTCCAAAACCCCAGCACTCCATTATAGTTTACCACTTCCTGTATATCTTCTCCTTTAGCACGAACCTCTCCTTCTATTGTACGTTTCCAGTTCCAAACCCACTTTTCTCCAATTTTGTAATCATTTAAAGTTGGTTGATTTGTTGTTGAAGTGATACAACCTATAAAAATTAATACTACCGGCAACAAAAACAATACTTTTCTCATAACAGGGATATTTTAATAGTCTATTAATATTATAAACAACTTGCAGCTTTTATTCTTTATTCCGTATCAATATTTTTGTTGTTCTGAAATATTCATTTCATCGATAATCATTTGCTGCAATAACTTTAATTCCTTTGGGTAGTTAACTTCTATTCTGTCATCTTGTTTCAATTCAGCTAAAACCTCGAAAACAAAATTATCTTCACCTTTTTCGTTCCAATCCTTTTGAAGTTCCCGGTTTTTATGATTTCCAAACCTTAACTCTGTTTTATGTCTGTTCCATTTTGCAACGACATCGACACTATTGTCAATAAATACTATATTATTTGACAAGTTCTTAACTTGAAAAACGCCCATTAAGAATTTCATTTGCCTGTACTCTTCTTTAATTTCTTTCCGTGTTTTCATTTTAATTTAAATCCTGATTATTAAAGCTTCTCCTTTTTACTATTTGTTTTCAAATTCTTCTGATCTTACTATTTGCTCATTGAGATTCCATTCAAGGTTAAATCTGTTTTTAAGGAATTCTTCAATGGGTTCAAGTCCAATTTCAGCTCTTCTTTTATTAACGTTAACAGGGTCAAAAACGGGCCACACATCAAACGTTTTTGTTTCCGGATAATATTTAATCTGTGTTCCGTATAACTGCAACTCACCTCTTTCTGTAGCAATTCTATCTTCTGATCGTCCCAGAAATAGTGGTTCCAGCTTTTTGTCTTCTACAGCCTGTCTCATCAATGGTAGATATTTTAACCGCACTTCATTATCTGAATGCTGGATCACATTGCAAATTATTAAATTACCATTTTTTCCTGTCATATTTCTGTCCGGCCATCCATATGTATCCAATATTTTAAGAATCTTGCGTTCATTAATGTCATGATTTCTATGATATATTTCATTTTGTTTTTGAAATTCTTCAGACTCATAGCCATGAACTTTTCCAATAGAATCTCTCAATCTGATTGGTTCTTGCTCTGTACGCCAAATGGTATCCAACATGGCTGCAAAGTTTTCCGGTTTTTGATCTTCAGCGTTGTTAAATATCGGTATTACAATTTTGCTTGCCGAATTAAATTTCAGTTCTAACTGAATGGTTGTATCCTTTATTGCCTCACTACTTACATCCCGGCCTGTTCCGTAATTAATCTGGGCATATGGATTTTTATTACCATTAATGACAACTACAAGACGGCTTCCCTTTGAAATCTCTTTACTGATAATCCTGGTGTTATCAAAAGATATGGTTGTTTCCTTACCTGGTGTCAACAATTCCCTTTTTTCTTTGCTTTTGGAGTAGCTGGCACGACCAATGTAATAGCTCAAATGGAAGTATGTTCCTT
>DASQZP010000930.1:0-2318 GCA_035638655.1 Bacteroidales bacterium | reverse complement strand
AGGAGATGGGGGTCTCCATTGAATCAACATGTTTAAAAGCCCTTTCAAGAATATATTTGGCCATTTCAATATAATGTTTCCTGGTCATCCCTGTATACGGACTCTTTTCAAAATCGGGATCTGTTACTTTATAAACGTCTTTCATGTTATCCTGCTGCTTTTAATTAAAAAATTTTTAAAAGGTAAAGATACGCATTCTGGTTGGGTGGACGATTTTACAACGGTAAAAATTTATTGAGAGACGCAAGAACCTGCCGGAAACTATTTTTCTGCCAGGCTTATGGAACCTTTATTCAATAATGCCCGCTTTGAATTTTCTGCTTCGGATTTAGTTTGAAATATTTTTACCACGAGTTGGAGTTAGCAAATTATTATCTGCAATCCTTTTATATAATTTTTCTGCAATCAAATCATGGTATGCCTGTGTAACGTGGATCCCGTTTTTCTGATTCATTTTTTTAGCTTTATCAGGTTCATATCCATGGATGTAGTATTGTTTGGCAATTTTGCCGGAAATATATAAATCCAGCTCCCGGCATAATGAGGGTTCTAAATAATTATTGTTGCGGCGGTTCGGCCCAAGAATCAGATACCTGATGTTATTTACATTACAAAAATCAATGATTGCTTTTGTAGCCTGATAATAGCTTTTCAGCGCGTAGTGTTTATTTCCGATCATGCTGCCAAAAATATAATTGCATGATATCAGAAATTCATGAAATAAATATTTTCCTGGTTTAACATTGGCATCGTATATCCTGCGCGAATCAAGCATATCATATTTTTCTGGGTTTAACAGGTTAAAATAAGGCAGATTTAATGACCATTTCAGCCTCCCTTTATCATCAATATATTTATAGAATAATTTAATCAATCTTAAATATGGCTCAGGTCTTACATGAAACACTACCAAATCGGGCGTTTTCAAATCTGCAAACGATTTTACTTTTTCCAAAACTGTACTCAAACGAGCATATCGGATAATGTTCACGTTCAATTTATTTGTAAAAGTTTTCTCTATATTTCTGTCTCAACTTTTGGTGAAAGAGGTTTTCGAAAACCACATCATGCTGAACCGGAAAACAACCACCCACAAAGCACATTTCATTTAGCACTCTTTTATCGCCGATCAGGCTTTTAGCAGCTAAATATTCCTGAAGAGAAATAAATTTGTTATTGCTTTTTGATAATCCTTTCATCTTGTTGCTGGTCTCAAAATCATTTACCAGTTCAAAGGCAGTTTTTTTATCTGCTGATATTTTGTTTTTGTTTTCAAGTTGTGCCGCAAAATTGCTCGTACCATGATTTCTTGAATTGCATAAATCAGATTGACGGGTAGATAATGTAATCTGACCACAGAAATGATTTTTTTTTGTCGCAATATGATCTAACATTGAACAGAAAAAAGGCTCATTCCCGGTATTCAAATATGGAGAATTAATAAGCCGGATCCGATATTTTTCAATTTTCGAAACTATTGCAGTTATCCATTTCCAGTACTCCCGGCTATCTTGATGAAAGAAGGGATAGGAACCAATATCCAGGTTATAATCACAATGACCAAACGCTATTTTAGTCAGTTTTTGATTTGATTGTAGAATGTTCTCCAGATTTTCAAATCCTTTCTTTGTTTCAATTATCGGAATGAGGTTTTTATATCTAACATTGAAGTCATTGAGTTTATCAATTAATAAATGAATATCCGTGTGGTATTCTATTTTAGGAGCAAAAACAGAATCAACCTTTTTGCCTTTTATCTTCATCAGATCTTTTTCAAAATCCGACGTACGGATACTGTTTAACCGGATGCCAACCTTTATATGATTGCTGGAGGCACAAATCAGAGAATACAACGAAAGGAACCTTGCCCTTGCTTCCTCTTTTAAAGAAGCAGATCTTTTCATTTCAAAAGGATTGAGAATCCCGTCTTCAAAATCAAAACATATTACTGCTCCTGTATTGTGCACTTTCTCAAGGTATGCTGACGAAGTATCTTTATTGTATTTTATAAATTGATATGCCTGAACTTGCATCAGTTTATGTTAAGGCCGATGGAAAAATATGAAAAAAATGGAGAAGCTGATAACTTCTCCATCTTATAATTTTCATGTACACCAATTATTCTGTACAAATCATTGCTGAAAATGAACCTTCTATATATTCATATGAAGCTTTACTTCCTCCTTTAACTTTTCCTTCTATCATGGTATCAGTAACTTTAGTAATCTCAACATCACACCCCATAAAAGAAGAACTTTTATCTTCATAAAAAATATATGGACCATCTCCGCTGTAGGTTCCTACTTCGGGAATTCCGG
>DASQZP010000929.1:0-6611 GCA_035638655.1 Bacteroidales bacterium | reverse complement strand
ATGGGCAATTAGCAATGGGCAATGAAATGGGCAATGAGCAATGGGCAATTGGCAATTGGCAATTGAAACCCTGCGGGGAAGTAGCTGATGCATAATTTGAACAACATGTTGGTAAAAGTTGTCTCCTGAGCGCCTGGTGCTTATGAGGAATTAAATTTTTTGCAACAACGTAGTTATCGGACATTATGGACAGACACTACTTATGATTGTTTATATGCAGATGAATCAATGCCAACAGTTTGTCAGTAGCAATAGGTTTGCTGATGAAATCATCACAACCTGCTTCCCTGCAGCTTACGCGATCTTCATCAAAAGCATTGGCGGTCTGTGCAATCACAGGTAAACCCGGCCGGGCAGCCTTAATTCTTCGGGTAGCTTCCAGACCATCAATGCCGGGTAAACGAACATCCATCAGCACGATATCTATCTTCTGATTATTGATGCATATTTCAACAGATTTTTCACCATTGTCGGCATGAATCAATGAAGCACCTGTAACATTTAGAATCTCTTCAAGAAAAATATAACTTGAAAAATCATCTTCTACGATCAGCAAAGTTTTATCATGCCATTTGTATGATCTGTTTTGATCTTCCATTCATGAAAAGATTATGTTTAACGAAATAATTCCTATTGAATCCACCCTTTTTTCTGCTCTAAATTTGCAGAAATTCCCGATTTATTCAGATTATCAGAACTTAAATTTTAACCTTAAATCGCCTTCAGCATCCTTCCGACAATTATTATCCATCAAAAAATGCAATCACATGCAATAAAAAGCAGGTAAGTCAAATTTTTCCATTACTGCATTAATAATGAATCACCCATGCATGTGGCTCGAAATCCTTTCTTATCTTCTGCATTTCAGCGATTGCTTTTTTCCTAGAATCATAAGATGTAAAACAAACTGCATGCAGAGGACCGAGCATCCCAAATTTTTCGGCATTGTATCCCTTTGTTTTTAAATGTTTTACATATTTATCGGCATTTGCTTCATTTTTAAAACATCCGGCAACTATATAATACCTTTTTGCTGATGAACCAGCCTGAGAAACAGTTTTCTTTTCAGAAGCCGTAACCTTTTTTGAAGGAGTATTTACTGCTGTAATATTCTTTTGTGTGTTATTAGTTTCAGATTTGCTATTCAGGGAATCCTTAGCAAAAGGATCTGCTGAACTTACCTGCTCAACACCTGATTGATCAATGGGTTCATTCTTTCCTGAATTATCCTTTAGAAAAAACCAAATTAGCACAGCCGCCACAATGATCACAACAAATGCACCGCTCCACATTACCGGAGCCAGACTTTTTTGCCGCTTCCTGTTATTATGTGGCGCTGAACTTACATTATTTTTAACTGCTTTTTTCCTGGGAGGAGCAGGAGCCGGAGGAGGTGGTGGTGGTGGTGGTACTGACCCAGTAACTGATTCTTTCTTCCTGGGTTCACGAACATTGTATGTTTTACCAGGTTGCTTGATTATACTTTCAGAATCTTCTTTCTCCTTATCTTCATTCTTTTTAGTTTCGGGCTTATCAGTCGATTTTTCTTCATCAACTTTATTTGTAGTTACAGGTCCTGGTCCTTCTTTCTTTTCGTTTGTTGCTCCAGTATCAGTTTTACCTTCAGCATTTTCCTCTTCAACGGAAGTGAGATTTGCACCTGTCCAGAATTCTGTGTCCTGTTCAAATTCAATTTTCTTTTCTTTTTTGATCAGGGTACCCATTCCACTAATTGTATAATTCCCCTTTTCATCAAGATCCTTAATGATTTTCTGAACATAATCGTTTACCTTTTTTCTGGCAACTATCCGGTCTGTCTGATCTTTTTCTGCAACAAAATTGATCAGCAAACCATCATTAAATTTCAAAAATTCATTGAAGCTAATGGATTTTGTAGCACCCTGTTTTACAATAAATGCTCCAAAATCAGGAATTATAACCCGATTGTTGCTTTTTATTAGCTGGGTAATATATGTATCCATATTTTTTACTTTTTCTTGTTATTTTATCAGAATCAAAAAGTGTTCTATTATTCCCGTTATTTCAGTACATCAGTAACACGTTGAAGCTGTGAAAACTATTTATTAGGATCATTTTATTATTGTATACTGCAAAGTAATAGATGAACAGAATAAATGCAATATATCTAATAATTTCTAAATGTAATAAAATACAACATTTTAATAAAATAAAATTAAAAAAATATTATAGCCTGAACAATTAAGGACGTATTAATATTGAAACTTCTTTTCACAGAAAAAAAAGTCAGTAAAACAGGGAATACTATAAATCATGTGCAGACCAATTTCATATCCATGCTGATATATTATTTAAAACAAAAGTAATTCAGTTTCTATAGCGTTGGAACAATATAAACAATCATGTTTAAAAAATGAGGGAAAAAAGAAATGATATTTCACCCCCGTCAGAAATTTTTCACTAACTTAAATGCTTAATTTGCGGAGGTTTTTGTAAATCCGTAACAATTTTTGGAGGAGAGAGTTAACTCTATTAATTGTAATTCTTTAAACGACTGTTAAATAATGAAAGTAAAAAAGATTCTGGGAATTGATGTAGGAGGTTCAGGAATAAAAGGAGCCATTGTGAACACAAAAACGGGTAAGTTAAAAACCAGGCGGTACCGCATACCTACACCGGAAGGCGCAACTCCCGATGATGTTGCTGCAGTGGTAGGAAAAATTGCAACGCATTTTAAGTGGACCGGACCTATTGGCTGTGGATTTCCTGCAGTGGTTCGCAATGGTATTGCTCAAACTGCTGCTAATGTTGATAAAAGCTGGATTGGAACTAATATTGCCCAAAAATTTGAAGAAGCCTCTGGTTGTCCTGTTGTTGTTCTTAATGACGCTGATGCTGCCGGCATGGCAGAAATGAAATTTGGTGCCGGGAAGGATAAAAATGGAGTTGTAATGCTGTTTACGGTAGGTACAGGAATTGGTACAGTTATTTTCAGTCATGGAAAGTTGGTTCCTAATACCGAACTGGGACATGTTTTGCTGAATACCATGTCAGCTGAAGAATATGCTTCAGATGCTGTCAGGCAGAATGAAGAATTGAGTTGGGAAGAATGGGCTGGAAGATTCAATGAATATCTCTTATATATGGAAAGGCTTTTCTGGCCTGATATGATGATCATCGGTGGAGGAATGAGTAAGAAAGATGACAAATTCAATGATCAGCTGACAGTTAAGACAGATGTAATACCAGCTAAACTCAGAAATAACGCCGGTATAATCGGGGCAGCTGTTGCCGCAAGACTCGAGTTTAAAAGCAGGAATAAACATTAAATTCTCAATCATTGGTAAACCGGTTGAGTTATATGCAAATTAATTCCTTTAAATTTGTTAGCGGGAGAGTTACATTTATACATAAAATTCTTCCTTCATTCCATAACCAGATAACTATTACCAAATAACCCAAATATCAAACAGTTTATAACATGACAAGTATTAACGATCTAACAGCGAAGCATTTCGAGGTTGAGACAGTAGGTAAAGGGGCGGTAGCTTCTCCGTTAAAACTGTCCAAAAGGGATGGTGACGGATTATTTCAATATGTGGATGATTCAGACCGCATTTTATATCACACTTCTCTCAAATATTACAACAAATGCAAGAATAGCGATGAACCGCCCATTACATTTGAAAAAGCCGGTCCCAGGGAATTTTTGTACTTTGAACCAGTTAAGACAAAGGTAGCTATTGTTACCTGCGGAGGATTGTGCCCCGGGCTGAACGATGTAATCCGTTCGCTGGTAATGACCCTCTGGCACCGATATAATGTACAGCGTATTCTGGGTATCCAATACGGATTCGCGGGATTTATCCCGGGTAATAACTATCCCTATATTGAACTTGATCCGGAGGTGGTTTCACAGATCCACCTGTATGGCGGGACCTTCCTTGGATCTTCCCGCGGTAAGCAGGATGTTGGTGCCATTGTTGATTCACTGGAAATGATGAATATTAACATTCTTTTCACCATTGGGGGAGATGGTACGCTAAAAGGAGCCCATGCCATTCATGAGGAAATTAAAAATCGCAAACTGAATATTGCTGTTGGTGCAATTCCAAAAACCATTGATAATGACATCAATTTTATTGAAAAATCTTTTGGTTTTGAAACAGCCTTCAGCATTGCCAATGAAATAGTCCGTGATGCCCATAATGAAGCCAAAGGAGCTCCAAACGGAATTGCCCTGGTCAAACTGATGGGGCGCGATTCAGGCTTTATTGCAGCAAATGCCGCAATTGCCATTCAGGAAGTAAACTTTGTGCTGATTCCTGAAATGAAATTCGACCTGTATGGCAAAAACGGATTTCTTGAAGCGCTTAAAAAAAGACTTGAATTGCGTAAACATGCCCTTATTATTGTGGCTGAAGGAACGGGACAGTATTTTTTTAATGATGAAGAAATTGAAAGAGATGCTTCAGGTAATATCAGGTATCGTGATATTGGTGTCTTTTTGCGTGACAAGATTGAAGAAGAATTCAAAAAGCAGAATTTTCCGGTAAGTATAAAATATATTGATCCCAGTTACATCGTAAGAAGCACACGTGCAAACGCCAACGACAGTAAATTTTGCAGTCAGCTTGCGCACAATGCAGTGCATGCTGCAATGGCCGGTAAAACAGATTTTATAGTTGGTAACTGGAATGATCATTTCACCCTACTCCCTATTCCTGTCACGGTTCATTCCCGCAAACGGATAGACCTTGAAAGTGAACTATGGTATACCGTAATAGAAGGTACGGGGCAACCCATAAGTATGGTTAATGAAGAAACAGCCCGGGATGTACCCCGTTAAATTAATAAGAAGTAATAAAAAAAACCATCACTTAAGGATAATCCTCTTTTGGTGATGGTTTGTTACTGTAATATTTACTTGTTTTCAAAGACAGGCTGCCATTATCATTAATTTCTTTAACTGATTATCAGCATATTCACCTATAAAACCCATTGATTTTCTTTATTTCACAATTCCTGCAAATCCCATAAATGCAAGCGCCAGTAAACCTGCCACTACCAATGATATCGGTACTCCTTTCATTCCCTTTGGGATATCCATCATATCCAGCTGCTCCCTGATGCCCGCAAAAACTATCAATGCCAGGCCAAATCCGATTGAGTTGGCAATAGCATAAACAACGCCTTCCATCAGGTTAAAATCTTTCTGTATCACGAGCAAGGCGACACCCAGGATAGCGCAGTTCGTGGTAATAAGCGGAAGAAAAACGCCTAATGCCTGGTATAATGCAGGACTGATTTTTTTCAGAATGATTTCCACCATTTGAACAAGAGAAGCAATAACGAGGATAAAAGTGATGGTCTGTAAAAATTCAATGCTGAGGGGAATTAAAATAAAGGTTTGTATCAGATAGGTAACAATGGTAGCGAGTGTCATTACAAACATAACAGCACCGCTCATTCCAGCAGCAGTAGAAAGTTTACCCGACACGCCCAGAAAAGGACATATCCCGAGAAACTGGGATAATACAATATTGTTAACAAAAATGGCTGATATGATAATAATTATGTATTCCATAGTTATTGACTGTTATGATGTTTTTTTAAACCTGTTGATCAAAGCAATTAAGTATCCAAGGGCAATAAAGGCACCGGGAGCAAGCACAAAAACGAGTATACCATCTCCTTTGATAAAACTATATCCGAAGATACTGCCATTCCCAAGAATCTCACGGACAGCTCCCAGCAGAGTCAGCGCGAAAGCAAAGCCAAGCCCGATTCCGAAACCGTCTGTTAAGGAAGATAGTATTGAATTTTTAGAGGCAAAAGCCTCTGCTCTTCCCAGCACGATACAATTCACCACAATCAGAGGTATGAATATCCCAAGCTGATCATAGAGGCTTGCTTCACCATTCGGACCCGGCGTGTTAAAGTAGGCAGACATCAGCAGGTCGACAATGGTTACAAATGAAGCGATGATTACGATAAAAGCCGGAATCCTGACTTTATCAGGTATAAATCTTGCGAACACGGATATGGACAAATTCGACATCACCAGTACAAAGGTGGTTGCCAGCCCCATTCCAAGTCCGTTGATAGCCGAAGTAGTAGTAGCCAGTGTGGGACACATACCCAGTACCAGCACAAACACAGGATTCTCCCTGATGAAACCTTTACTGAAATTTTTCCATTGGTTCATTGTGCACCTCCCTGTTCTTTATAAATTTTATAGGCTTTTTGAACAGCATCACAAAAAGCCCTGGAGCTAATCGTCGCAGCCGTAATGGCATCAACATCTCCTCCGTCTTTTTTTACCTTAAGTTTAAACTGTTCCGGATCTTTCCCGTTAAACTGATCTTTAAATACCGAATCCGTCATCTTGGTACCCAGGCCAGGCGTTTCTTTCTGGTCAAGGACAGATATATTATTGATGGTCCCGTCCGGAGTAAAACCCACCATCAGGTCAATTTGTCCGCCATAACCGTTTTTTGAAAAAGTTTTAACAGCCACTCCTACATTTTTCCCATTCTCGGTTGCCGGATAAAATTCAAGAGAATCAGTCCCGTCAGGAGCAGGAACTTTATACATTGCATCCATGGGTTGATTATCAAAGGGTGGCAATA
>DASQZP010000928.1:0-3447 GCA_035638655.1 Bacteroidales bacterium | reverse complement strand
AGACACAGAGGGCTGCCTGAGTATAGCTTCTTGGGTAATCCTCCTTATTATCTTATGGAATGTCTAATTTCAATAAACTATCATTATTTAATCTCTACAATGTACCATAATATTTGCTTCACTAAAACCAGGAGCACTCACTTTAAGGTTAATCTCTCCTGGTTTACGATAACTCTTTATTATCACCAGGGCCCTTCCATGCCAGGCTTTGCGTGTGTTACTCATATAAGAGGCTGTATCCTTCATATTTGCGTTAGCAACACCAGCTATTCCTGGTCCCGTTAGGTCAAATAAAAGGAGATTATTGGCATTGGGTTGCATATTACCTTTTTCGTCGGTTATTTCAACAATAACAAATGACAAATCCTGACCGTTTTGATTCAGTATTTTCTTTTTTTAACTACACTAACCTCATTTGACTCTATTTGATTGTAAATTGTATTTCCTCCGTAATGTGCACGAAAGAGATTCTTCCCGGAATTTATATCACCAGTTTTAAATAGGATAATTCCGGTGCTGTCAAGCTGCAGGGTTGCCACAACAGAATCATTTTGAAAAAGCTGTATCCAGCCCGATGGATTTTTCATTGCAGTAACTTTCAGGGAAACATTTACAGTTAGTGTTATGCTGTCACCTTCCTGCACCTGATCGGATGAAGTCTGTAATGTACAATCAATATCATCAGAACGGTTTAAAGCAGAAATACGATACAAACCTGCACCATGTGTATTTATGTCCGGAGCAAAACCGGAACTGATAAATGTCCCGATATCTTGTTTTTTCCATAAATCACGTATTTTACAACTATCGGTGAAGCCCAGTTCATTTAGGTCAACAGGTATTGAATCAGATGATGAAATTGCAGGATCCTCAGTGAATACCATGAATTCAACAGTTACCCCTTCCGGTGCATTCAGAACTTCATCATCAACTCCGCAAAAGGCCTTAAAAGTATTATATCCTTCCGGTAAATTGTATTCGATCGTTGAGTAGGAGTTGACACCAAAACCATTTGAATAGGTAATGCCATTAATCGTTAAAGTATGGCCATCCTCACTTTTATTCTTATTGACACTGGCCCATCCACTGCTGGCACTCACCCAGTTGAGCGATGTTAACAATAATGAATCACCGTTGTCATTATAAATGGCCGGATTAATCCAGTCAGCATGATCGTAGTTAAAATTATCACCCGCATCAGTTACTACGAGATACAATTTTGATTTTCCCGTAATGTCGACCTCAATCGTTTTTCCTTCCTGATTGAAAGTCCTGCTGATCCTTCCGGTGTTTGCAATGGCTTTATTTGAATTCACTTCACGCGATATGGCTCCGCTACGATACAATAAATCTTTTGTTTTGACAAAGCCGTCTACGCCAACATTAAAAACAGCAACAAACCTGTCCCCGTTCACCGGATCATCAGCAGTCCAACCAATGACATCATTTTCATTGAACCATTGTTTGTTGTCAACTGAATTGGCATGTACGTTCAATACTTCATCATTGGTGATCAATGTATTTGTAAAATCGTTATTGTCCGGTAAGTTTCCGCCAAACATTAACGGAGATTTAAAGATTGACCAGAGAGTCATCAGAGTGTACTGTTCATCTTCTGTGAACTTTGTGTAACGATTGGTAGCACGTTCACCACGTATAAATTTTCCCAGCGGGAGCATATCAGCATCCGGCCAGGCTCCGGGTTCAATATAGGGAGCCCATTTGGCACACATACCAAATGAGTAGTTCAATTGTGACCAGTTATCCCAGAAATCATCCACTGTGCGCCACATGTTGGCATGGGCAGCGGCATGTTCATGTTTATCCATCGGAGTTGCACCCGGGGACATACTCAATACTATCGGGCGACCGGTTTGATCGATTGCTCTGCGGATCATCTTTATTTCGTCTGAGTGATAGGGGCGTGAAAGATCATCCACCTTCACAAAATCCACTCCCCACGAAGCATAGAGATCGAAAATTGAATTGTAATATTCCTGAGCACCTTCCCTGTCTGCATCCACTGTGTAATTATCATGGAGCCAGGTGCAAAGAATTGTGTCAGAATAGATATCGGCTGCGGTTATGTTTGTTCCCTTAACCGGAAGATTATTTATTACCGCTACCTTTGGCACACCGCGCATAATATGAATTCCAAATTTCAATCCCAAACTGTGTATATAATCTGCTAAAGGTTTAAAGCCAGCTCCGTTTGCAGCTGAAGGGAAACGGGTGGGTGATGGCAAATATCGCCCGTAGTTGTCGTATATAAAAGTTGAATTATCAAAGGCATTGTAATGACCGGTAGTTTGGTTATCCAAATACCAACGGATATCCACGACGATATACTCCCAGCCATATTGTTTAAGGTTGGCTGCCATATAATCTGCATTTGCTTTCACCTCATCTTCGGTTACTGAAGGACCAAAACAATCCCAGCTGTTCCAGCCCATCGGTGGGGTAAGTGCCCATTTGTGAAAAGGATAAACGTTGTCCTTTTGTCCTTTGACCATCCCTGGAAATAATAGTAAGAGGGTTATAGCTGTTATTTTTTTAAAAACCGATATGCTCATCAATGGATGATTATTGTGACGGTTAATATTTTATAACTTTCTTTACTCCGAAAATCTTGGTGCCAACAAAATATATTCCGGGTGAAAGTTGTGACAGGTCAATCCGGCTTTCGTCTTTCACCTGCCTGCTGATTACAATAGCACCGGATGCATCCAGGACCTGAACCTTTAATGTCTGTTGATCATTAAAATGAACAGTCACATAATTATTGACCGGATTGGGATAAACAGAAAACCCGGCTTGTTTATGTTGTTCCTTCTCCCACGTCGTTTTCCCGGATTCATTTACTTTAAAGATATTGACCGAATTGGCTGCAATAGTATATTTAAACGAAATTGGTTTCATACCCAGTTCAATTGTTGCAGGATAAACATTCTCCGGTTTGGTCATGGAATTTTCGTCTGTTGTTGATTCAGAGGTCAATGTGATTAACTCCGCATTTAAGGTATCAGTAGCCATACCCTTAAAATTCAGCTTAGTTTCAACATCGGTATCTGTTGGATTGACGACTTTAAGGTAAATTTGCCCATCTTTTTCATCCAGAGAGGCTGATGTGTATAATAGTTTTGATGCCGGTACATCAAATGACTGGATAAGCTCATCATTTAAATAGCAATAAACTGTTGATGGTGTTACCTCAATTTTTATATTATACCAGACATTTGTTTGTATGCTTCCGGAAACTTCAGTAAGAATAGATTTTGAACCATCCACACATCTCTCAATTGCATGTTTGGTATTGCCCCAGCCACCCAGGTTCCACCAGTAGAAATTGTCCTGGTCCTGATACCCGAAAATAATCAGGAAGCCTTCATTACCTCCTGTTTTACGGGCGCGCAGAGAATAAACATACGAAGTATCGGAAACAGATTC
>DASQZP010000927.1:0-3750 GCA_035638655.1 Bacteroidales bacterium | reverse complement strand
ATCCTGTTCCCCGGCAATTCGCCTTATCTCAGGCTTATGAATAGCGCCTATTGGGAATAGCGCCATCTTAAGCTGCTCCTGGGAAAGCTGACAAAGAAAGTAGCTCTGCTCCTTATTGGGATCATCGCCGGCCAGCAACCGGTAATAGGTTTGACCGTCCTTTACCACTTCATCTTTCTTACAATAATGACCGGTTGCCACAAAATCGGCACCCAGTTCACGGGCTTTATCTACAAAAATATCAAATTTAATCTCCCGGTTACACAGCACGTCCGGATTTGGAGTACGCCCTTTCTCATACTCAGCAAACATATAATCAACCACCCGCTTGCGGTACTGATCACTCAGGTCGACACTGTGAAAAGGAATATCCAGCTTGCGGGCCACCAGTTGGGCAAAAATAAGATCATCATTCCATGGACAATCGCCTGCCAGCGTACCGGTAGTTTCGTGCCAGTTGATCATAAAAAGACCAATCACATCATATCCCTGCTCTTTAAGGAGATAAGCGGCTACACTCGAATCAACCCCGCCGGAGAGGCCAACTACTACCCTGTTTTTCTTTTCGTTACTCATAATTAATTTACTGGCCTGCAAAATTAAATAAAATGTTCCATATTCACCCGGTTTTTTTGACCTGACTTACATCCTTTCAGTAAGCATCCTGAAACGCCATCTCTTTTATTATAAGATACATACTATTATATCGGTAATTTTTTTTTATATTTGATAGAGCTTATAAAAAAACCAAATAACCTAATCTACTAACCCATGAATGAAGAAAATTTTAATTCACAGGAAAAACTTTCCCCCTGGTGGAAACGTGGAGTAATAATTATTCTTTTACTGGAATTTGCTGTCCTGATTTGGATTGCAACCGGAACCTATACGCGGGGTGTTGGGCCTCCAATCCCTGCCTCAGTTGAAGATTCTGCAGGATCAGTTATTTTTACCGGAGCGGATATTGAGGCTGGCCAGCAATTGTTCCTTAAAAAAGCACTTATGAACAATGGTTCGGTCTGGGGACACGGGGCCTACATAGGTCCTGATTTTTCTGCCGAATATTTGCATAACC
The DNA here is from genome assembly GCA_035638655.1 of Bacteroidales bacterium. GTDB lineage: Bacteria > Bacteroidota > Bacteroidia > Bacteroidales > DASQZP01 > DASQZP01. The sequence continues at coordinate 2,675 of DASQZP010000927.1, read as the reverse complement.
TGGCGATTGAAACACGAAAATACTTATCTCAGCGCTTTTACAATAAACAGTGGACTGATTTAAATAAGACCGAAAAAGCTGCCTTGCAGAAAACCACATACGATTTTCTTTCTGAAAACAGATACCAAAAAGGATCAGAAGTGCTCATTTATACTCCTCCTGAAATTCGATCCTACAATGATCAGCAGAAATACTGGTCAGAATATTTTTCAAATTCAGAAGTGAACCGGGGCCTGTCACGCGATATTATGAGCAATCCGGAGGAGATGAAGAAACTCACAGCCTTTTTCTCCTGGGCTGCCTGGGCAAGTACTGCTCATATTCCCGGAAAGAATTATTCATATACCAATAATTTTCCATACGAACCAGTCATTGGAAACAGTCCGTCAACTACAGCCATAATTTGGAGCGCCCTGAGTTTAATAGCATTACTGGCCGGTACTGCGCTCATCCTGTTATTCTTCGGCCGGTTTCATTACCTGGGCTGGAAAGGCGATAAAAGCCAGTATCCGCCACAATTGTTACCCGGTAGCCCAACTGCGAGCCAGTTACATTCGCTGAAATTTTTTGTTGTAGTAATACTGCTGTTGCTCTTCCAGGGATTACTCGGTGGTGCTATGGCTCACTATTTTGCTGAACCTGGCAAATTTTTTGGCATCGATTTATCAGCTATTCTCCCATCAAATGTCATGCGTTCCTGGCATCTTCAAACGGCAATAATGTGGATTGCAACTGCGTATATGGGAGGCGGAATATTTGTCTCTTCGGTTTTTTCGAGAAAAGAACCCAAAGGACAGATATTTCTGATAAATTTTTTATTCGTTGCGCTGCTTATACTTGCAGTGGGAAGTTTGTCCGGTGAATATTTGGGAGTTAAAAACCTGCTTAATAATCTTTGGTTCTGGTTTGGAAACCAGGGATGGGAATACCTTGAAATAGGACGTGGATGGCAGGTTTTGCTTGCTATTGGTCTCCTGCTGTGGGCTTTTTTACTTTTCCGTGTTGTCCGACCATCCCGACAGGAAAAAGAGGACAAGGAATTATCTGTTTTATTCCTTCTTGCCGCCTTGGCTATCCCGTTCTTTTACCTGCCTGCTTTCTTTTTTGGCAGCGACACCAATTTTACCACCGTCGAAACCTGGCGATTCTGGATCATCCATTTGTGGGTAGAAGGATTTTTCGAATTATTTGCCACGGTAATGGTGGCGGTCATGTTTTACAAATTAGGACTGGTTGCCCGATTAACCGCCATACGGATTATCTACCTCGATGCAGTTTTGTTTCTTGGGGCAGGAATCCTGGGAACAGGTCACCACTGGTACTGGACCGGGCAAACAACATCATCTATGGCAATTTCGGCCACTTTTTCTGCCCTCGAAGTGGTTCCGCTAATATTGCTTACGCTTGAAGCAGCAGACTTTACCAGGCTCATGAAAAAAGGTGAGAACGATAAATGGTCTTTCCCACACAAGTGGACATTTTATTTTTTAATTGCTGTAGGAGTGTGGAATTTTGTGGGTGCCGGAATTTTTGGATTCCTGATAAACCTGCCGGTAGTAAGTTATTATGAAGCGGGAACAAACCTAACGGCTAACCATGGACATGCCGCACTAATGGGTGTTTTTGGAATGCTGGGAATGGCCTTCCTGGTTTTCGCAATTCGCCAGGTCCAAACAGATGAAGAATGGTCCAAAATAGAAAAATGGGTGAAATTATCTTTCTGGGGACTTAATATCGGTCTGGCCGGCATGGTTATTTTGCAGCTTTTCCCCAGTGGTGTTATGCAAATGATCGATGTCATTAATAATGGATATTGGCATGCCCGTAATCTGGAATTCTCAGGACAAACCAAAATGACAAATCTGGCCTGGTTAAGATTACCTGCCGACCTGGTATTTATTATTCTGGGAATATTACCTATGTTGTATGCTGTATTGTATACCTGGCTTAAAAAATGGAATCAGAAAAAAACATAAAACATTTTTTTAGGTATTATCCTTTATCCACATATAAAAATAAAATAATTTAAAAATATATGAATGTCGGATTATGACCCGGATTATCTTTTTGAATGGTATGAAAATATATAGATGTCAGGGCTAACGCCCCTGAATTGTCTCACATCAGCATTTTGCTACGAAGAGAACAGGGCTACGCCCCTGATTTTGGTTTGTAATAATATACCGGATTGTTGCTTCACAATCTATACAGAAGAAAATAAACAAGCAAATAAAAGGGAAATTAGCCCTGAAATCTTCGTAGTGATAAATAAAGGATAATATACCAAAAGGGGCGTTAGCCCTGCAATCTTCGTAGTGGTAAATAACAGAAAATATACCAAAAGGGGCGTTAGCCCTGCAATCTTCGTAGTGATAAATAAAGGATAATATACCATAAGGGGCGTTAGCCCTGCAATCTTCATAGTGATAAAATATGAATTATTTAAAAAAAGAGGCGTTAGCCCTGCAATCTTCATAGTAGCAAAAAACGGATAATATTACAAAGGGGCGTTAGCCCTGAAATCTTCGTAGTGATAAAATATGAATTATTTAAAAAAAGGGGCGTTAGCCCTGCAATCTTTGTAGATTTGAACATACATAATTGAAATAAGGGGCGTAGCCCTGATATAAAATAGTAAAATATGCCAAATACATATTATAAATAAACAATATAAG
>DASQZP010000926.1:0-5268 GCA_035638655.1 Bacteroidales bacterium | reverse complement strand
TTCACTTAAGTAATTATTGGAGTAAATGCAAATTGCCAATCAATATTCAGGTGATGAGTAACCTTAAAATCAAAAATAACATACTACTCATCTCTTAAAGTATTCTTTATTCGTATCTGATTGGATCAACCGGATTCATGCTGGCGACTTTTACTGCCTGCCATGTAACAGTTAGAAAGCCGATTGATAGGGCAATTATTATGGAAAAAACAAAAAATCCAATATTTATACCAATCCTGTAAGGAAAATTGTTAAGCCGATACAAAGTGAAAGCAGAATTAATAAAGAAGACCGCTTTTGTCTGGCTAAATGACGGAATTGAAACTTTAATTTATGCATTTGTTAGTTTAAGAATGATAAACATCGTGAGAAAGCTTTATTTCAGCAATCACCAGCATTTCGAAGTCTTCCGCTGTTAATTTATCTTTTCTTGAAAATGCTCCAAGTCTGGCCCCGCAAATATCAATTTTCCCAGAATAAATATATTACTACTTTGATTAATTTCCAATATTTTCCTGCATATATCTTCTGGTCCATGGACAGAAAGCCAAACATTTCATGCAGGTACTACAGGACGTTGCATTCAGCAACCTGTCCCTGTGAATGCCATATTTCCATATTATTCCAAATAGGGCATTTCCCGGACAAATATCAACGCAAACATTGCAATTTCCACATGCTGATTCCGTGAGTTCTTGTTTTTCTGTTTGAAGTGGTGCATCTGTTAAAACGGTACACATGCTAATGGCACTGCCATATTCTTTCGTCACCAGCAGGTTGTGTTTCCCTATCCAACCTATTCCGGCAAGAAGTGCAATCGTTTTATGAGGCAGGGGAGTATGAAGATTTTCTGTATCATAGTAACCGGTGAGATAAATGTTATCCTCTGACTGTGAATAGGCTGCATAGCCTTTCTGTCTTATAAAATCAGCCAGCTGATCAGCCAGCCGGTCGGTTTTTTGTTCTTTCAGATGGAATTCATCTAGTTGCATCTGATTATGTCTGATCATGTCTTGTACATAATCCGGGTTGCGGACAATCTTTTTAAGATATGCAAGAGATAAGGCTGTACCGAATAATACAGCAACTGGAAACTGTTTATTCTGTTCAGCATTCAAATGAGAAATATCAACAAAATACATAAACGCTGTACCTGATTTCTTTAATTTGTGCCGGATTTCCTCTTCAATATGCATCTTAACCGGGAGATTATATTATTGTCTCTGTTTACTGTCCGGTTAAAGTTAAGAAATTAAGATAATCAGATCAACTTCATTTATAGCTTAGCAGAATATTACCCGCTTGTAAAATCAGATGTCAAGCCAGGCATTATCTATTTATCAGGACCAATATAAAAACCTGTATGTGGTGGCTGGTTATAACCTACATTTTGCCAGGCAATGCTCTCACGGTATTGGGGATCCTGCATCAGGGTAACATAACGATATTTGGTTGGCCAGGTGGTTGAATAGATCCTGAGGCTTTTATTGTCCTTTGTACGCCAAATCACCTCTTCACGCCAGTCCCCGAAAAGATCTGCACTTAAAACCGGCGTGGCTTTCGACCAGTTAATTGAATTGCATTCAGGATCAGCCAGCAACAGATCTTCCTTTTTATTGTCCCAGTCCCATTTAGTGATCCGGTTTCTGTTAAGCAGTTCACGTAAGAGGTCGCCATCCCACCATATCGCAAAATTGGTTGTACGGGGGGCCGGACCAATATTGTTACCATGCACATCAAACAATCCGTCTACATTTGACCAGAATTCACAGCCCGGATAATTGGGATCAATATCGGCAGCACAGCCCCGTCCGACATCCATACCGGGATCTTTACCAAATATTATCTCTCCGGTCCTTGCATCATACAGGGCTTCACCATAATCGTTTTCATAGCCGGGAACAGGCTCTTCATTTTCATGAATACCCCAGACTTCCAGCCCAGGTCTGTTGGGATCAAGATCTCCTACGTGGAGTGCATCTCCGTGACGCAAACCGGTTGTAAACATACCTGTACCATCATCATCAACTACCATTGCTCCGTATATTATTTCATCTTTTCCGTCATGGTCCACATCAGCAACAGAAATGTTATGGTTACCCTGGCCTGAAAATAATTCAAGACCTGGCTTGGAGCTGTCGAATACCCATCGTGAGGTAAGCTGTCCCTTTCGCCAGTCCCAGGCTGCCAGCACCGATCGGCCATAATAACCCCGGCACATAATAACACTGGGCAGTTTACCATCAAGATATGCTACTGCTGCTAAAAAGCGGTCGGCTCGGTTGGCAGTATTGTCATTGTGACCATTGCCGCCAACACCTCCCCAGGCTCTCAGGCTACCCCTGCCTGGAATATAGTCTGTGGTGGCCAGTACTTTACCTGTCTCACCATCAAAAATGCTGAAGTATTCCGGACCGGATACTATCTTTCCAAAGGTGCGGCTGTGTGGATCACGGTCCACCCAATCAGCCTCAGGATCTCCTATGACATTACCTTTCCCGTCAACAGTTCCGTCGGCTGTTTTCATTGCTACTTCTGCCTTTCCGTCTCCGTCCAGGTCATACACCATGAACTGTGTGTAATGAGCACCCTCCCGGATATTCCTGCCAAGGTTGATTGTCCATAACAGCGTTCCATCCATCTCATAAGCCTGAAAAATGGGTTCAGAAGTAAGACCACGACGGGAATTATCGGCTCCCCGTCCGGTCATGTGAATTACCAGTTCATATTGTCCGTCTCCGTCAAGGTCACCCACAGATGCATCGTTAGGGGAATAGTTTTCCGGTGTTTGAAGTGAAATTTCAAGATAAGGATTTTCCCAAACCCTGCAGGTCGCGGGCAGGTTGGTTTCTCTGTTTTTCTTGTTCACCAGCCTTAATGTATAGGAGGCATCCTTATTTCCTTGTATGTCAGTAAAATTAGTTACTTTTAGGGGCTTTTTATTTAGCCGTTTTTGGTTGCGATACAGGTTAAATGTTGCATTTACCGGATCTGTGTCCAGTAACCGCCAGCTAAGAAAGACTGAATCATTTCCTTCCGGGATAGCTACCAATCCTCTGTCCAGCTTTTCCATCATACGTTGCGCATGAAGTGAGGAAAATACAGTACTTATAATTATAAATATAGTTAAGCTGATTTTTTTCATGTTCTGTGGTTTCTCTGAAAGGAGTGAATTTATTTCTTTGATGCTACTGTTTTATATCTAAAATCACTGATCCCTTTTTTAATCTGTCAGCTGTGACATTTACCATAATTTGTCCGGTAGTGTCAGTTGCCCTTATTATAGCAATGCACCGGCCGTTCAGGGGCCTGCGACTGGTTTCTGAAAAGGGAATATGCGTTTCAAGGTCAGCATTGTCAACGGCAAGGATTTTGCCGGCTCCTGTTACTGAAAAATTGAGCAACTGATCAGCGTTCGGACATGTAATTCCATTTTCATCCGTTACCCTGGCAGTTACATATACTACATCATCAAAATCATTTTTCAATTGTGTGCTGCTCGGTGTCAGCATAATTTTTGCCGGTTCTCCTGCAGTATGCATTTCTTGTATGGCCACATCTTTGCCGTCATTTCTGCCTACTACTTTTATTGTTCCGGGTTCAAAAGTGAATCTTGTTCTGACGGGAGCTGCATTATCAGGAACCTGAAAAACTCCTTTTGATTTACCATTCAGGAAAATCTCAACCTCCTGTGTATTGGCATATACTTCTATGGCTGCAACATCATAAGTGTCCTGGTCAGCCGGACTCCAGTCAGATACCAGATCACCGTTTCCTGCATTAAACGCACTACGGACAAGATGAACCATAGGCTTGTCGCTCCACCAGCTCTGACGCTGATAACTCCATACAGTTTCATGCCCAGTCCGATCAAGCAATCCAAAATGATGGGAAATAGCCGGCCAGTTAGCTTCACCCAGATAATCAATACCTGTCCAGAGGAATTGTCCTGACATAAAGGGATTATCACGTAATACAAGCCATGCCCCGCGTGAATGACCGTTTTCGGTTCCGATCACTTTACGTGATGGTTTATCAAGATGTGCCTGTACCAATTCATTTTCACGGTAGTTTTGTCCAACAATATCCATCATGTCTGCGAATCCGTTTTGATACACACCGGAGGAGTTTGGTCTGAACAGTGCCATAGTAACCAGTCGGGAAGGATCAAGCTCATGAACAAGGTCTTGCAGCTTCCTGTACGTTGAGAATCCCAATTCATTATTCAGGTTATCCCTGATCTCATTCCCTACACTATAAATGATCAGACTGGGATGGTTTCTGTCACGCATTACCATGGAACGGGTGTCGGGTCTCCACCATTTATCAAAGTACAAATTATATCCTTTTTCCGCATGATTCTTGGCTGCTCGCCAGGTATCAAAATTTTCGTCCATTACAAGAAATCCCATCCTGTCACACAGATCATAAAACTCGGGGGCAAATGGGTTATGGGCGGTACGAATGGCATTGACACCAAGTTTTTTTAGTTGCTCAAGACGGAGTTTCCAGGTGGTTACAGGAACAGCAACCCCAAGTGCACCACCATCCTGATGTACAGCAACTCCTTTTATCTTAATATTTTTGCCGTTTAGCCAAAAACCAGTGGCAGCGTCGAAATGAAACTCACGTATTCCAAAATTATTTATTACTTCATCTACAAGTTTATTTCCGGTATATATTTTACTTATGGCTTTGTATAATACCGGCTTCTCAAGACTCCACTTCTCAGGATTGGCAACAGCCAGTTCACTGGCGAGGTAAGTTGTATCTCCGGCTTTTACCTGATGACTTAATTCTCCTGTTCCTACAGTTTTTCCTGATGGATCAAGCAGTGTGGTAACCACCTTCACATTTTCACCGGATGCTGTCTGATTTACAACTGCTGTTTGCATTTTAACGGTGGCCTTTTTATCATTAACTTCAGGAGTGGTTATATAAATACCCCATTGAGTTATATGTAATGGGGCTGTTGCCACAAGATGTACGTGACGATAAATACCTGCTCCGGTATACCATCTTGAGGCCGGTTGCAGTGAATTATCAGCTTTTACTGCTATTATATTTTCTTTTTTTCCATAATTCAGATAAGGGGTCATTTCATAGCTGAAACTGACATACCCATAGGGACGCTTACCTAGCAGATGTCCGTTTATCCATACCTGGCTGTTGGCCATAATTCCGTCAAATTCTATAAATACGTGTTTACCCTGGTAATCTTTAGGAAGAGTGAATGATTTGCGATACCAACCTATTCCTGCCGGAAAA
>DASQZP010000925.1:0-2817 GCA_035638655.1 Bacteroidales bacterium | reverse complement strand
GGTAGTATGACCGGTTTCAATAGCCCTGGCAATCCGCCCGGCCGGCATTTCGGCCTTCCGGTAAGTAATGTTTCTTTTACGTGCTTCTTTTTCATTGAATCCAATTCTTCCAAGCTGCGGTTCAGTAAACAACACATAGGGCAATGGCCGGTCGTTTAGGGAGCGGGTATCATTTCCGAATAGATGATTTTCCAGCACCCGGTAATCGTCGTAAGAGATATGAGTAAATTCGGGGCCACCCTTGCAGTCCCCGAGCGCGTATATTCCTTCAATACTGGTTTCCAGTTTCTCATTTACTTTGATATATCCTTTATTGTCTGCCTCAATTCCGCCAGCTTTAAGATTCAATAGTTCTGTAGCAGCAACAGTTCCTGCAGCGATAAGCAAATGAGATACATCTATCTTTTCTGTCTTTTCTCCTGCTGTATATTGTACCTGGATTTTATTGCCTTCTGAATTCTTCACCCTGCTAATATCAGCGTTCAGTTTGACTTCAACTCCGTCTTTTTTAAGGAATTTATGGATCTCTTCGGCAATATCACGATCCTCCCGGGGCATTAGCTGATCGTGTTTTTGCAGCAGGATTACCCTGCTCCCCAGCCTGCTGAACAATTGTGCGAACTCTACACCAATATATCCTCCTCCGATGATGCAAAGTGGTTCAGGCAATTTATGAATATCCATCCAGTTGTGAGAAGTATAATATGTGATATCTTCAAGGCCTTTCAGTTGTAATTTACGCGGAACAGATCCGGTATTAATAAAGATCTTATCTGCCGTAAGCTGGTGTTCCTCGCCGTTCTGATCCTTTACCTGTACAATCTTCTTCCCGGCAAACGAAGCTGTTCCCCTGTAAAATTTAATCTTCTCTTCCTTCTCAAGGAAATCAGTAGTTCCGCTTCGAAACATTTTCACGATCTCATCCCGCCGTTCTATAACCAGATTGAATTCTGTACTGAAACTGCCCACGTTTATTCCCCATTCATCGGCATGCGCAATGGTATTGGCAGCTGCAGCTGAAGAGATCATGGCTTTTGTGGGTGTACAACCAAAATTAACACAGCTTCCGCCTTCGTGCTCTTTTTCAATTACAGCAATCTTCCATCCTTCTTTAACCAGTTTCGCGGACAGGGGATTTCCGGCCTGACCTGCTCCAATGATGATTGCATCAAACTGCACTGGTTTTTGGGTTGAATTCGTCATAATATCTGGTTTTTTAATTTGTTGTACTGTTAGTAACAATGTAACCGCGATTGTGTTAAGAAAAAACGGGGTAAATTCATTATGTTCAAAAAGCAATCATTAGACTATTAATCATAATTCATTCAGATTTGAATATTCTTATTTGCAATCTATATTATATTTTTTTTAACTTGTATGCCGTAACCTAAATTTTTGAACTTTTGTATGCCTGCCGACTAAACTAATAAAACCTGAATCAGATGATCTTTCAAAAGATTTCACCGGGGCATCGATTGTCCCCCTTTATCAGTTTTTTCTACCTCATTGAAGTGTCTCCTCAGAGACTGCCACTTGTTTTTGATTATCTGCCCAACGGCACTTCCAGCATGGTATTTGTTTGCAAAGGAAAGTTCAGTTTGTATAATAATCGACACAAAGGAGAGACACTTCCCGCCAGCTACGTATTTGGTTGTCAGCCGGAAAGCTTTTATTTTTCCGTTAATGAACCGCTTACGCTTTTCGGGATCGATTTCACCCCTTACGGACTACATCTGATAACAGGCATGTCAGTAAAAGATTTAACCGGCAGTTTTTGTGCCCTGGATGTATTGTTCGGTAGGGAAGGAAAAGAACTTACAAACCAGATTATGAAGGCAAAAGATATCTGTGAAAAAGTAACACTGATTGAATCTTTCCTTATCAAATTATTTATCACCCGCTACAAACCTCTACCCGTTATTATAAATGCGGTTGACCTTGTGAAAAATATTCACGGGCGTATCCGCATGTCCTCCCTGTCCGCATCACTCGAAACCGGTGAACGGCAACTTGAAAGAATATTTAACCGGGCTGTGGGCCTTAGCCCAAAATTATTTGCGCAGATCACCCGGTTCAATTATATTTTCAAACTTCTAAAGGATTGTCCTAATGTTGATTTTCAAGACATTGCATTTATTTGCGGGTATTATGACCAAAACCACCTGATCAAGGAATTCAAGCAGTTTGCAGGTGTAACTCCCTCCGAATATTTGAAAAACAATCATGAACTGGCTAATCATTTTCTTGTTTCCTGAAGCACTCGCTTATGTCGGTTTTTTACTATGCAATCATAACAGCATCTGATATCTTTGTTTGTCCGGTAGTTTGAAAGCAGAATAAAGAAGTCGTTTGAACCGGTAATCATCAGTATATCAATCCAGTTTAAAAATATTCAACCGTAATGAGACGGAAGAATAAATTTTTGGTTTAACATAAATTTTCGACAGTGAAATATTGTGTAAAATTACTGGTCTTTGTTGCTTTCTGTATTACTCAACACCTTAACCTCACTGCGCAAAATATAGAAAACATAGGAGAAGCCGAACCATTAAAAATCACCGGTAGCCTGGGTGCCACCATGATGTTTTATCATGTAGAAGGAAGGGACGCTTACCGTAAACCATTTACCTGGATGCTAACCGGCAGTCCTACCCTTTCGGTGTACGGGATCACACTGCCTTTCTCTTTTACTATCAGTGAACAACAACGGAATTTTCGCCAGCCATTCAATAAATTCGGTGTGAGTCCGTATTACAAATGGGCCAAACTTAACCTGGGATACCGCAATATCACTTTTTCACCCTATACACTGGCTGG
>DASQZP010000924.1:0-2005 GCA_035638655.1 Bacteroidales bacterium | reverse complement strand
GGGCAAGCCACCCCGATTCATGATACTTTAATTTCCTATAATATGCCCCCGGAAGACCTCTCTATAAAAAATTCCAGCGGCCCGTTGGCATACACCGCATTTTCTTTTTACTTTTATTGCACAATTCGTTACATTTGAGTGCGATTGGTACGATTGGTACCGAAATTGTTTTTTCATTTTACCCTGCTTTCACCCTAATGTTTAGCTGGATTCAAGGATGTTGCAGCAAAACTGAAAAATCATAAACTTGGGGGTTCAGAATAATGCCTAAAAATGATTATGCCGCAATGGTTAAGTATGGCGAGTGGCTCAACGTATTACTAGGAAAAGATATAAAAACATGGCAGCTAAAAAAGCAGTTCCAGGAAGCCATTACAGTTTTGAATCTTGATTATACCCTATCTTTAAATGATTTGAGTCTAACAATTATTGATAAAATCCAAAAACTGAAGGTCTGGGATTATTACATCTATCATGCATATACACTCAAAGATAAAGGGGGTATTTCTTTCATTGAATCATTTCGTGATATTCATGACCCCTTAAGAATTTATGATTTCTTGTCTGATTTGAAAGAAAATTCCTATTCAGACAGGTATCCCGATACGTATTTTGAGAGTGTATTAAAATCTGTAATACACATGTATATGGATCGTCGGTTTATTCTAAATTGGTTTAAGAAGTTGAAGGAGAATGATGCTCCCGAGATGTTCAGTTCAGATACATTTACTGGTATCAAGCATTTGGTTTCAAATTATAATGGAATAAGGAAATCTCTGACTTTTGATAAAATCAGGGGGTTTCATCACGTTGTATCTTTTACAGAAAAGTATCCACATGCTGAACTAGGCATTCCAACAGAAGTTATCTTGTCGCATATTGCTTTAAAATTCTTCATGCTGGGGGATATTGATTATTTCGGTTTTTGTGATCACTGCAGCAATTTTTTTGTGGTCCACCGCAAAGGCAGAAAAGTATATTGTTCCGATATATGCCGTGCAAATGCTTCAAAAATCCGGGCAAGCCAATAGGCAGTGCCCACTTGTAATCTCCCCGGTTAATTTCACCACTTTTAACTATTTCGCTACTTACAGAAATACAGAAAAAATATTTTAATGTCAAATAATTATCCGAAAAATAAAGCCCGAATGTTCTCTTTCTTTACCTATCACAGCAACCCACATTTCCCAAAACAACAGTTACAAATCCCCCCGGTTCCAACTATAACATATGGTAGTTTTGGTTTTTTGATTTCGGCCTTTGAATGTTAAATTGCCCTCTGTTCATTTGATGTTAAGGAAAATAATGACCTATCAGCAGTTGGTCATTTGGCTCTGGGCACCCTGACCAAATCCTGTTCACGGTTAACATTAGAAAAGACCTGAAGGCCGCCTGTAACTGATTGCAGTTCTTCCTCTGTTACCTTTCTTACAGACAGTTTTTCCAGCAGTTCCTTGACCTGCCTTTTATTGTTCCGCAGCTGCGGTTCAATTTTATCAAGCGCTGTTTTGTGGTACAGACCGCAAAGAGGCTCGGCACCTGTTTCCAGCCAGGGAATCACCGCATCGTATTCCTCCCTGGCAAAACCGCACAGAAAGGTGATTAAATCAGGCGTAACTGCCGGCATGTCACAACCGATTACAAATATCCACGGTTTACCTGTATGAAGCAAAGCGGCATGAATGCCTGCCAATGGTCCCATGCCCTGATATTGATCCCTTATCATTGGCATGTTCAGAAAACCATAGTGCTCCGGGGTATTTGTGACCAGCAAACAATCTTTAAAAATGGCAGCCGCAGTGTCCACAACGTGTTGGATAAGAGGCATTCCCTGCAGAAGTGCCAGGGCCTTATTTGAGCCAAAGCGTTTGCTTTGCCCTCCTGCCAGGACGACTCCTGTAATGTCCTGTATCGTCTCCATCTGCTTTATTGGTTCAGGATATTCTCCAGGATGAATGCAACAAGCCCGTCGATGTCTTCAGGCTTGAACCAGGGAAGCTCCGGG
>DASQZP010000923.1:0-2737 GCA_035638655.1 Bacteroidales bacterium | reverse complement strand
TGCCATACGATGTTCAAGGAGCCATTCGTGTCGGCTCAGATAATTCAAAAAGCTTTTTTTAATGGGCACTACGCCATTACCTTTTTTTTGGGGATAAAGTGTAAAGGTGGCGTTATCTTTAGGCCAATGAATAGAATAAATTGCAGTTTTGATTTCATTTACGATTTGGTCAAGTTTTTCGGAATTTCCAAAATCGCCTTCTCGAATCAAATAATCAATTTGTAGAATCTTCATTCAGTATATCCTCTACTGCGGATATAATTTGGCCAGACGAGATATTAAGAGCTTTGGAAAGTTGTAAAATACTTGCAAGAGACGGTTGCCTAAGGCCACGTTCCAGAAGCGATATATATGTTCTATCGAGCCCGCTTTCTGAGGCTAATCGTTCTTGAGAATATTTTTTGTCCTTTCTAACACGACGAAGAACTTTTCCAAATGCAATGCCAGGCTTCAATATCTCATACTCCATTATAATTTTAGGAAGATATACAGTAGAATCGGCATTTTAACCACGGACTATAGTCTGCAAAAAATATATTGCTTGATTTGTTAAGTCATGATAAGTACGTAATTAAATTTCAACTCTAAAGGAAGGCTATATTAATGAATGGGTCAAGGTTACTTTTTCAAGCTTTAAATTTAAACGATAATTCAGCTTTGCAAAAATTCTCTCGTTTAGTTGGTATTCCAGTTGGCAGGCTGAAATATTACAACAAAACCAACACATTTCCATCTGGAAACGATTTAGATCACATATGTTCAAAAGCAAATATCACCCCGATGGAATTGATGCTTAAAATGGGCATACCTAATCGTCGAATCAAAAATGCTATTCATAAGAATGCAGATAGAATATTTGAGCTTATTAAAAGTAATATTGAATCTAATAAGGCCAATATTCCCTTACCGCCTCTAATGTATAAATCTAAATTGGGCAAGTTATATCAAGGGAATTGTTTGAATCTTATGCACAATCTGAAAAACGATAGTTTTGATTTAATATTTGCTGACCCTCCATTTAATTTAAAAAAATTATATCCTTCAAAAATTGATGATAATTTAAAAGAATACCAGTATCTTAACTGGTGTGAAGAATGGGCTGCTGAATGTATCAGGATATTAAAGCCAGGAGGCAGTTTTTTTCTATGGAATTTGCCGAAATGGAATACTTATATGTCAGACTTTTTAAATAATTACATGACTTTTCGCCATTGGATTTCTGTAGATATGAAATATTCATTGCCGATTCAAGGAAGATTGTATCCTTCTCATTATTCTCTGCTCTATTATTGTAAAGGGGAAAAACCTTCTAAATTCCATCCTGACAGATTCCCAATGCCAATATGCCCTCATTGTGCTGGAGATTTAAAAGATTATGGTGGTTATAAAGCTAAAATGAATCCAGAGGGTGTTAATATGACAGATGTTTGGCTTGATATACCCCCAGTCCGCCATGCAAAATATAAAAAGAGAAACGGCTCAAATGAGTTGTCTATAAGATTATTAGATCGAATTATAGAGTTGGCTTCGGATGAAGATGACATAGTTTTTGATCCTTTTGGTGGTTCTGGAACTACTTATGCAGTAGCAGAGATAAAAAGGAGAAAATGGATTGGAGTTGAGTTAGGACCCGTAGATGAAATTATCAATAGAATGAAAAATATCAAAGAGGAGGCTGAGTTTTTAAAAGATATTCGTAAAAATTATAACTGTTTGTTTACAGATGAGACACTTAAGTCGAGAGAACAAAAGGGTTTATGGACGTGTGAATCAGTTCGAAAAAAAAGATCAACAGAGACCTTTGTTCAGCAACAAATAGGTATGTGACTATGGGGCTGCCCATATACAAATTAATAATCATGCTTAAATGATATCTATTTACTTTTATGGGTATTAATTATGGCTAATCTATTACCCATGTCTAAATTAGGGCATTAATATCATTTGTCTTTAGTAAATGCACAACTATCTGATGTCGAAGTTTCGGAGGGTTTGGGATCAAAACCAACAGAGTACTGAGTAACCTTGAGATTGCGTTTCCAACTCGGCCATTGTTCAACCTTCACACGGGCATTTCTGGTTGAATCCCAAAATGTTTTATTCTCGCTATTGGTCTTTTTTTTGATAACCATCATTTCCTCTTAACCTGATGATAAAGTATTGCATGACCGCGGAACCAATCCCGGCTTTTAGAAATTCCCGGTTCATGCGGGCGATATTGGAGATGGAAATCTCCTTGGGGCATTCTGCTTCGCATTCTCTTTCATTGGTGTAGTACCCGAAACAGAGTTCATCCATCTTCCGAACCATGACCAAGCCTGCTGGGATACTTCGGGTCTTCCATGGGGCAGAGGAACAAACTTGAACTATCCTCACTCTTGCAAGAAGCATTACCGAAGCATTTGGGTATGAAACAATGCACGCTTTCTTTCTTCCGTGAGTTAGGGACCTAAATTTTGCACATTTAATTTTATTTCAAAAACTTTAAACACTCCTTTTGACTTACAGATTCTTGTTGTCTCAACATACTATTATACAAAATTCATTCTAAACCAATCGTTCATATCAACTTTCATGCAAAACTCAGATATTAACTCCCACCGAACTGGGTCTGAGGCTTAATAATGACATCGATCCGCCGGTTGACGGCACGGCCTTCTTCTGTGGCATTGGAAGCCAACGGTTTTGAAGAGCCATAACCCACCGCAACGATTCGATCATAGGACAATGTCTTGTT
>DASQZP010000922.1:0-2901 GCA_035638655.1 Bacteroidales bacterium | reverse complement strand
ATCATTGTTTTTAAGGGCATCCTCAACTTTTTTAACAACACTAAATAGATCACCTGCAGACGTATTACGCAATTCCTTGCCAGTAACACTGTAACTGACATTTACCGCATCAGATATTTGTGTAGTAAGTTCTGACGTATTACTACGGTCCGCCACTCCACCGGTTGCACCGGAATTTTCATAAAACGGTGGCTGAACGATATTAGTCCCACCAAATAAATATTTATCATTCGACTTGGCATTGGCCTGGTCTATAATTGTTTTTCTGATGCTGGCCACCTCATTGGCAAGATTACTACGATCTGTTGCATCTAATGAATCATTAGCCCCTTTTACAGCTACAGATTTTAATTTTATTAATTGATCGATAATTCCATTAAGTGAGTTTTCTGTAGTATTGGCTTGCTGCAAGCCACTTTGGATATTTTTCTGATACTGCGCCATTCGATCCAAAGAGTTTTGAATCATTCGTCCGGAAGTAAAGGCACGACTATCGTCTGACGCTTTATTCACACTTTTACCGCTAGACACGTCATCCTGTAATTTGGCGACTTCAGTCCGGTTCCTGTTCAAATCGTTAATCAGATTACTGAACAGTGTATTTTGTGTAATTCTCATTGTTTTAAATCATATTTAACAGTGTGTCGTACATTTGTTTACCGGCAACCATAACCTTCGCCGAAGCCTGATAAGCATTTTGAAACTTGATAAGTTTACTCAATTCCTCATCCAAATTGACACCCGAAACACTATCCTGTTGATTTTGTAGCATTTGCTGAGCAGACTGTTTGGTCTGAATTTCAGATTTAATGGAACTCAGAGTAATACCAGGCTCACTTATCAATCCAAGAGCATTTTGGAAAAAGGTCTTCCCACTCATCACATTTTTATCTCTCAAATTGACCAATTTGAGAGCATTTTGGTTATTTCCGGCTTCACCTGCTACCGAAGAAGCGGCAATATCTCCAGGATGTGTTTGTATATCCTGATTAATTTGAATAGTTGCCGCTGTCGTTTTGGAAGGATCAAAGAAATTACGCTGTACGCTATCATTTAATCCATAACCCGAAGTATGCGCTTGATTTACATTCTGAACGATATTCGATGCAAGATTATCCAATTTCGTCTGAAGATCCGGAATAATGTTGTTTATCATTTTAACTTCTGAAGCAAGCTGACCCTTCTGAACATTTAAAAGTTTGCCGTTATCGAGGCGTAAATTCATTTTACTCCCGGGATCTGTAATCTCAGGTTTAATACTCGATGCATGAGAGCCACTCAAAACAAGAAGTCCGCCTATCCTGATTTCGAGAGCACCGTTATTATCCGTAGTGGTATTGAAATCGATCAGCTTTGACAGATCATTTAATTTCTGTGTCTGTAAATCTTTACTTGTATTATCACTTTTACCGACAGCGTGACTGTGGGCTATTGATATATTAGTCTCCGCAATATCCTTTAACAGGGAATTGATTTTATTAATGATATTTCCGGTATCTTTTTGAGTCTCATCTTTTATTTGATTTAACCCATTGCTTAAACTGTGGAATTTATTTACAAGCGTTTGTGAATTGGAAAGAATAACATTTCGCAAATTTATGTCTTGAGGATTATTTGCGAGGTCTGAAAATGAATTGAAAAAATCACTTATATTTTTGTCAAGGTCACCACCCGATTTTGTAATGAAAAGTGATTCCAATTGTCCATAAATTCTGGAATTAGCATTAAGACCGCCCAATTCCTGATTTTTCAGCTGAATTTGTTTATCAATCAATCCATCTCGCACACGAACAACATCTCCTGCTTTAACTCCTAATCCCATAGAAGTCCCGTTGATATTGTAATCAACCGGCTGCAGATTCACTCTTTGACGACTATAACCCGGAGTATCTGCATTGGCAATATTATTTGCAGTAACTGTAGAATTTTTTTGTGAAGCTATCAAGCCACTGCGAGCTATTTCAAAAAGATCCTTCATCGGGATTATCCTTTTTGATCAATGGAAAAATTAGATATACTTCTTCCGTCTGTCTTACCAGACTGATTATAATGTACTCCATGTTGCTCGGTTGTAGCCATAACAGCACGTAATGTATTTACATTTAGATCCTGTGCATATTTGAGCAAATCGAGTAATTGGAGGCTAAGGATTCTGACATGATTTACTTTTCGAAGCAAATCATCCCTTAAAGCGTTTAGTCGGCCGGTGCTTCCGGTATATAACTGTAGGAGTTTGGCTAATTTTGGTTTTGAATTATCCGGATTAACCTTTTGATAAGCACTTGAAAGTTGTTCACGGAATGATGATTCAAGACCGGATAGCTCTTCATAATGATCAATCTGCCTGGAGATCAAATCATTCAACTTCTCAAAATCGTTTGCTATAACAGCATGGATCTGGGACTGTAATAATTCATCCGCCTGATCATATCCTATGATTAGATTTTCTACACTATGCAACAGCAATGATAAATCATTTGTTTCTACTGCTTGTTCCATCAGGAATCCTCTGGTTTTGTGGCGTTATTATTCGTTTTATTCCAATATTTAATCAACATATCTGCTATACCCAGTTTATGATTTTTTGCCAATTCCGTTGCAAGCGTGTCTGTAACATAGGAACGGTACAGGCTATTTGAACGCCCCATAACACCTTTATTATCGCCCATTTTGAACATACCTTTAGTCATTTGATTTACAAGTTGCCGGGCAAACACCATTTCAAATTGTGTGGCGGCCTTCTCTTCTTTTGTATCATTTTTATCCGGAGACTTCCCCTTCAGAGGGATGTATTTTTTATTGTTTAATTCAATTTTCATATAATACCTACATAATTACGAGTTTACCTTTCAGGGCCCCGGCTTTATTAATTGCCTGAAATATGGCAATAATATCTCTCGA
>DASQZP010000921.1:0-7119 GCA_035638655.1 Bacteroidales bacterium | reverse complement strand
CATATTCATCAATTACTACTTCCTTCTTTTCCAGGTCCACTTTGGTAATATCCACTGCTACTTTGTAAGTTGTACCACATTGTTTGGTCTGTTCAGACATATAATGTGACAACATGAAACCTGCCTGCGGTTCAATAAAACCGGGGTAATTGGAAACCTCATGTGTAGTGGATACCTGTCCGCCCGGCAGGGCAATATCGATTAGTACCGCGTTAACTTTCGCCTGGCAGAGGTATAGACCGGCTGTCAGGCCGCCCGGGCCGCCACCCAAAACAATCACATCACAATCGGTGACAACTGGTTTCATCTGAGCTTTGATTGCTTCGGCTTTTTCAGCGGGAATCATAGTATCCAGGGTATTAACCAGATCAATTCTTTTAATACCTCCGGTAAGTCTCTCAGCTATTTCTTTTCCGTTGTCAAAGAAAAGCAGGGTTGGTGAAGATTTTACACCAAGTTCATCGGCCAGTTCACGATTTTGCTGGCGAAAGATCTTCAGAAACCGAATGTCGTCGCCATACAGTTTGGAAGCGCCTTCAAATTTCGGTGCGACTGCTTCGCACGGCGGACATTCGGTAGAATAAAAGTCTACAACAACTTTACCACCTTTCAGTACCTCCGTTTCAAATTCAGCTGCATTTATTTCTCTCATTTTTCAGATTTTTTTTCAATTTACATTAAATACTACTACAGACAAAAAAATAATCTAAGCATCGGTTCAGTCACTGGTACTAAACCAGCGATCATTTGTAAGAAATTTAAGTCATACACATTTAGTGTTAGACAGGGTGTTGCTCAAAATAGGCAGCAAACCCCAGTTCCATGAGTTTGTCTACCGGCCGGCAATCGGTTGAGCCAATGGTTCCGTTATTATTTAAGGCAACCGATCCGCATCCTCCTCCGCAAGCCAGCTGCAGACTACAATCCCTGCATTGAGGGATAGAGGTAACATCGCGTTCTTCCCATTCATTGATGCGGTTCATGTTCTTTTTAACCTCAGGATAAAACTGCCCGAGCGATTCACCTTCTTTACCTACTGTTGCTGTACAGGAATAGATCTGACCGGTATAATCAAAAGCCCATTCAGTTTTTGTAGCCGGACAGGCATCGAACAACGGATCGGGCAGGTTCCCGTTCTCCGCAAGGAATTTGGTAACCGAATAAGCCGGTTTATGAAATTCTTCTATTTCCGGGTATTTATCAATAAGTTCAAAAAGCTTCTCATACATCGAGATCCTCGAAAAGAGTTTATCCGGTGTTGTCTGGCAATGGTGCAGTTCATAGTTGCGCCCGAGCTGGGTCTTAAAAAAAGCACTGTTGGTCCATCCCTTTTCAATGGCAAAACGCGCAAACTCAGGCAATGATTCAATATTCTCTTTATCCACAACCATCCGCAGGTTAACAGGCAGGTAATTTTTCAGGCAGGCATCAATTCCCTCAGCTATTTGCGCAAAGGTCTTCCCTCCTCCTTTTAAAAAGCGACGAGTATCATGTACTGTTGCCGGTCCGTCCATGGTAACCTGTATCTCACGAATGGGAGCCTCTTTAAGAATATCCATATACTCATTGAGGGTATAACCATTGGTGACAATACATGCCTGCAAACCTGCTTCATTCGTCTTTTCAAGCAGGTAGGAAATCATCTCTTTCTGGCGTGGCGAGGACAATAATGGCTCACCGCCAAAAATGGTTATGTATTTGCGCCGGCCTGCAAATTCCCGGTGCACATAATCAAAAAACCTGTCAATAATCTCAGTAGTGAGCTGATTTTTGGGATAAGCGTATTCATCCTGGTAACAGTATGAACAGGCAAAATTGCAGGTGTAATTAGGAACAAAAAAGAGTTGAATTTCATCCTCATCTCTGGAATCGAGAAAGTCGAGGTATTTTTTTCTGTAAAGCTTCTTTTCCTCTTTTTCATCCACCACATATCCCTTTTCGCTGAGCACGTTAATAAATTCATGATCAGTCAGGGTTCCCTTCCTGTAATGCTCAAGCAGAGAAGCCTCTCCGGGCTCCAGGATATCAGCATTCCCGTTTAACAGATTAAGAATGAAATAATTTTCAGAATCCTTAATCTTTGAAAATATATTGTACTTCGAGTATATCATGTATCAGTTGTATGCAGTTCTAAAAAGGTAACAGTTCTCCGGCTAATTGTCTTACCGGAGAAACTGTACCTGTAAGCTCAATTAATCGTGGCAACCTACCACAGTTTTAGAAGTTTTAGCACAACATTGTGCTACTTTCTCATTTTCCTTGTTTTCTTTCTTTCTGATTAAACTCACCATAACTACTTCTATTTAATTGATAACTAACTATATTTAAATTAACACTTTAAAACTCAACTACAACAGCCAGACGATTTAAATCCGGCAATGGTAAAACTGGCCACTTCGGCCTGTCCTTTTTTATAGGGACTTGATTCTTCAATAATTTCAATTTTGGAAAATCCTGCTTTTGCCAGGGTTTCCATATATTCTTTACGGGTAACAGCACCTGCCCAGCATTCAGAAATGGCAACCGGATCGTTGCGGTACTCCTCGGCAATTGGCTGGGTGGCATAAATATCACTTACCACAAACCGGCCTCCTTTTTTCAGTATCCGGTAAATCTCGTTCCAGACAGCCTGTTTGTCACCAGCGTGGTTAATGGTGCAGTTGGATATTACCAGGTCGGCCACGGCATCAGGCAGGTCCATTTTTTCGAGCTCACTTCTTACAAAACGAACATTTTCAATCCCGAATTTAGCGGCATTCTGCCGGGCTTTTTCCAACATCCCGTCTGAGATATCAATGCCATAAACGAAACCGCTTTCTCCAACCTCTTCAGCCATCCGCAACACATCCGTTCCCCGGCCGCTGCCCAGGTCGACACCTACTTCACCTGTTTTAAGGGCTGCGTAATTAATTGCTCCTCCGCAGCTAAGGCAGCAATCAGACCCTGCCAGGTCAGTATAACGCTTGTTAATTTCAATCAGACTCATCGCTATCCTTCAAATTTCCTTTAACCTTAATGAAAAAATAATTAACTTAATTCGTGTTTATTGTTTTTATTCTAATGAACTCATGTTCCTAGTAAAGATATTCAATTTTTTTTAAAACTTATATAGACAGAAATGCTAATATTCTTATTCTTATTGTATTTAAATGAAATTATTATCTTTGTTCTTATTTGGAACGACAAGTACCATTTAAAACAGGCGCAAAAATATAAAGAAATAATTAAATCGCAATAGTATCACTTAAATCTTTTTAATATCACTGACATTTTTTATGTTTGCGACTTTAAATAATGCAATCATTCAATGAAATTAGAAGAAAGACTTTCAGCCGGAAAACTTGAAGAACTGTTCAATGACGACAACAAATGTCTGGAATTTCTGGCTGAACTGAAATGGGCTAACGGATTTATCTGCCGCAAATGTGGAAACACCAATTATTGCGCCGGGAAAGCTCCCTATTCGAGAAGATGTACCCGTTGCAAAAGTGAAGAATCAGCTACTACCGCAACTATTTTTCATAATTGCAAATTTCCTGTCAGCAAGGCTTTTTATATTTTTTATAATGTATGCCGGAGCGAAGAGGAGGTTTCATCCTATGAATTTGCACGACGGTTATCATTAAGACAAATGACCTGCTGGCGATTTAAAAATAAAATAGAAACAAGGCTGGAAAGGCTTGTAACTATATCAGAATCTGAAAAATCTGATGTGCAAAAGATATTACTGGGGCAATAAATTTTAAACTATTGATCATTTTGTTAACTTCAATTTATATTTTCCAGTGACCTTTGATCTGACTATTGAATACTAAACTACATAAATGATTCAGCTGATTAACAAGTGAAAACATGTTCTTTTAACCATTTGAAAAAATACCGGATGTTCAGACTTAGAAGGAAAATGTTGAAGCAACTCTTTTTAGACTGGTGCAGAGTCCTTTATCTGGCAGGTATTCTCCTGCTGTTCTCCGGTTTTTCGGCTGATGACAGGCAGATTGTCATTATCAATTCATATCACCCCCAGCTAAGCTGGACAAATAGTCTGAACGAAGGGATCATACAGGCATTACAAGAATCCGGATTTGCTACTGAGATCTACATAGAGAATCTTGATTCAAAACGTTTTCAATTGTATAATTTTGCCTCAGTATACAAATCAGAACTAATTGCCAAATATGCACACAGGAAGATTGACCTGGTTTTTGTCACAGACAATGATGCCATGGAGCTGGTCTCCCAGATCCACAATGAGGTATTCAGGAATGTACCGGTAGTTTATGCCGGTATTAATTATACGCATGTAAACGATTCGCTCATGACAGGTGTCATGGAAAAAGTGGACATTCCATCGAATATTGCACTGGCGAAAAAAATCAGACCTTCCCTGGATTCGTTATTCATAGTAATAGACCATACATCAACAGGAGTATTGCTCAAAGAGGAATGTGAAGAATATTTCAACCTGCATCCGGATAATTTTAATGTAACCTATTTATCAAGACTTACCATGCATGAACTGCAGGAACGGATATCCTCCATCCGTAACCCTTCCCTGGTTCTTTTCCTGCTATACAATGTAGACAGTAACAATGAATTTTTTACATTCAGGGAATCTATTAAGTTGGCCAGCGAATTTGCCAACGTTCCTTTAATCGGAACATGGGATTTTTACCTGGACAATGGTATAACCGGCGGCAAAATTATAAAAGGAAAAGCGCAGGGATACCTTGCCGGGCAAATGGGTATTGAGCTACTGAAAGGAAAACCCATAGGAAATATACCGGTTACAGACGGTCCGACAGCATTTGTTTTCGACCACCGGTTACTTAAGAAATATCACATCAGGAAAAGTCAGTTGCCGCCACATTTTCAGGAAATTAACCTTCCTTATTCTTTTATAAGGAAAAATAAAAAGATGTTTGTTCCCGTCCTTGGGATTTTTGTTGTTTTGCTGATAATAATTCTTCTGCTTGCTATTATTCTCTGGCTAAAGCGCCGGCAGGTATCTTCAGAAAGAGAATATTCGGCACAGCTTGAAGAAAAACAGGTTTTTCTGGAACAAGCGCGCCAAAAGGCTGAAGAATCCAACAAACTTAAAAGTGCTTTTCTGGCTAATATGAGTCATGAGATCAGAACACCAATGAACGGAATAATCGGTTTCTCAGACCTTTTGCGCAATTACAACCAGCTTACAAAAGAAAAAACAGATCAATATATCGAGGTTATCACAGCCAATTCCAGGTTGCTGCTGAACCTGATCAATGATATAATTGATATTTCAAAGATTGAGGCCAACCAGATCCATATCAATAATTCTGAATGCAACGTCAGACAACTATTTCATGAGCTGGAACAATTTTTCAGAAATGAACTGAAAAGGCTGAACAGGGACAATATTCAATTCAAAAGTCATTTGCCTGAAGAAAAAGAGCTATGCATCCTCACAGATGAAGAACGCCTCCGTCAAATACTCTATAACCTTTTGAACAATGCTGTTAAATTCACCACTGAAGGTTTGATTGAGCTGGGTTGTGAAATAAATGATGATACCCACATAGAATTTTTTGTGCAGGATACCGGCATAGGTATTGAGGAAGACAAAATCAGCCTTATATTTGAACGTTTCAGGCAGGCCGATGATTCCAGTTCAAGGCAATACGGCGGATCGGGTCTGGGACTGGCCATATGCAAGGGTATTGCAGAAAAAATGGGAGGCACAATTAAAGCCAAATCAGAAGCCGGACAAGGTTCTGCATTCAGGGTTTCCATTCCTTATGTTCCCATCCGTAAAAACAATGCTGATTCCAATAAACTTTTAAATGACGCATCTTATGAAACCGTTTTTAAAGGCAAAAAGATACTGATTGTTGAAGACGTTACTGAATCATTTGAATTGTTAAAAGAATATCTCGCACCAGCAGGAATTATAATCCAGTGGGCCAAAAACGGAAGGGAAGCTGTAGAATTTTGTGCGCTAGATCCTTCTTTAAACCTTGTCCTTATGGACCTTCAACTACCCGTGCTAAACGGGTACCTGGCAACCAGGGAAATTAAAAAGCTTCGGCCGGCTCTTCCGGTCATTGCCCAAACAGCCAATGCCATGGCAGACGAAAAGCAGAAAGCCACAGAATATGGCTGCGATGATGTGCTAACCAAACCCATACAGCAATCAGAACTGTACCGGATACTCAGGTTCAATCTGAAAGCCTGATTTACCGGCAGCTTACTATCTGTACATTCTTTGCCGGAGGCGCCAATAAAGAATGTTTCTAAATAAACTCCTAACAATTTATATATCTAATTATTATGGGATGTAAATATTTCTAATTTTTAATGAGTTTAGATATATATAAGCATGTGCTGCAACATTCTCTCTGACATACGTATCAATCATCACAAAGCAGAAATAATGCAGGAAACAGCGATTACCGGTTATTTAAAAGGATACAAAAAAACACACTTCCATTTTGTTTCATTATCCCATAAAATCCTGTAAAACAATTTTTTGTCAGAATCGCCGTAATCACTGTTAAATCTGTTTTATAAGATATTTATATAATGTTATATCTGGATTTTTAAATTAAATTTGCGCCATCAAATTAATAGCATAAACAATGAGTAGCGATTCATTAGTATTGTTCTTTGTACTGGGTTTAATACTTGTAGGCGGAGCAATAGCTTTCTCCTATCTGATTTCACCCCGTTCGGTAAACGATGTAAAATTTGAACCTTACGAATGCGGGATTCCAACGATGGGACCTGCATGGATTCAGTTTAATGTTGGTTATTACCTTTTTGCAATTATTTACCTCGTTTTTGATGTTGAAACCGTGTTCATTTTTCCATGGGCAGTGGTTATGCACAGCATCGGGATGAGGGCATTTGTTGAAATCATCATATTCTTCTTCATTCTGGGTCTGGGCTTATTGTATGCCTGGAAAAAGAAAGCATTAAAATGGGCATAAAGATAAAAAATATGAAAGAAGAAGATTTCAGGGACAATGATTCCCTGGATATCTTCAAAAAATCAGGTGGCAATATATTACTTACCAGTATAGATAATGTGATCAACTGGGGACGTTCCAATTCTGTATGGCCTCTGACATTTGCCACAAG
>DASQZP010000920.1:0-2161 GCA_035638655.1 Bacteroidales bacterium | reverse complement strand
GGGTGGGTTCTGAAGGGAAAGGACTTACCTCAATCAGGGATACCACATTTACAAGGTATAACATTGGTGGTACACAGACACCCGTTACAATGACTGAAGACAGACAGCACAATATACTGATCGGTACAAACAGTCAGGGATTGCTGGTTTTTAACCATGATTCAATAGTAAAGTACTATTCCTCTAAAGATGGTTTACTCTCAAACCTGATTGCTACAATTACAGTGGATCAGGATAACAACTATTATGTTGGAACCAACAAGGGACTGAATAAAATTATTACCGGGGGAAACAGGATTATTAGCTTTACTGAACATAATGGTTATACTGGTATTGAGACAAAATCAAACGCCTGTTTTGCTGATCGATCCGGAGAATTATGGTTTGGAACAGTATCAGGAGTTACCCGTTATAATCCACATGCGGATGAAGAAGGAGATCAACCTCCCTACCTGGCAATAAGAAGTATGCGTGTTAATTTGGAGGGTCATGCAAAGCCTGACGGTCTCATCCTGTCATACAGGGAAAACCGTATTATGTTTGAATACATGGCAGTGGATTATACCAATCCGGAGGCTATACGGTATAAGGTTATGCTGGAAGGAGCAGATGAAGACTGGCAGCCTGAAACATCTCAGAGAACGGCTTCCTATACATCACTTTCCCCGGGGAAATACACTTTCAAGGTAAAGGCTAAGAATTACTTAGGCATTTGGACTAACGAACCTGTTACTTTTGCTTTCAGGATTAAACCTCCTTATTACCAGACCTGGTGGTTTATCTTGCTATGTATTATTGTTGGCAGTGCAGGTCTTTTTGCTTATATAAAATTAAGAGAAAGAAAACTGGTCAGAGAAAAAAGGGTACTTGAAGACAAGGTCAGAGAACGTACTCAGGAGGTTGTTCAGAAGAATGATGAACTCGCTTTAAAAAACAAGGATATTACTGACAGTATCCGCTATGCTAAACGAATACAGGTAGCGTTGCTTCCTCCGGAAATTTCCAGAAAAGACATGTTTGTTTTATTTAAACCAAAAGATATTGTAAGCGGAGATTTTTACTGGGTACTGGAAGATGATAGCCGGGAGTATATAGCTGCCGTTGATTGCACCGGTCATGGTGTCCCAGGTGCGTTTATGTCAATTATTGGTAATAATTCCCTGAATAAGATTGTACGAGAATATGGTATAACAAAACCTGCTGAAATTCTCAATTATCTGAATGTGGAGGTGAGTAAGGCTTTGCACCATAAATCTGACGGCACTGTTGTCAATGACGGAATGGACATTGCCCTGGTGTGTTATCATAAAGACAGCCACCTGCTGGAATATGCCGGTGCTTTTAACCCTTTGTACATAATGCATGAGGGAGAGCTGACTGAAATCAGGGGCAATCGTTTCTCCATTGGCCGTTCTGTAGTTGAAAACAATTTCTTTAAAAATCATGAGATGTCGATAGCTGACGGAGATATCATTTATCTGTTCTCTGACGGATATGTTGATCAGTTTGGTGGGCCGGGCGGAAAGAAATTTAAACCACGGACTTTTAAAGAACTACTTACCTCTGTTCATTTCAGATCACTTGAAGATCAGCAGAAAATGCTGGATGAAACGATAAAGGATTGGATGGCTGGTGAATATGAACAGATTGACGATATACTGGTAATAGGGAGAAGATTTTCCGGATAAGAAGAACAATAAATTATATATGTGATTTCCGATACTTATATTAAATAAAAAAAGAGCGGTTTTTTCTACCGCTCTTTTTTGTTCATATTTAAGAAATACTTTTTACATCAATGACATAGCCACGGTTACACCCGACATTACGATTGCAACCATACTCATCAGCTTGATCAGGATGTTAAGACTGGGTCCGGAAGTATCTTTAAAAGGATCACCAACTGTGTCTCCAATAATTGCAGCTTTATGAGCATCAGAACCTTTTCCGCCAAGATTACCGGCTTCAATGTATTTCTTGGCATTGTCCCAGGCTCCTCCTGCGTTTGCCATGAATATGGCGAGTACGAAACCTGCACTTAGTCCGCCAATTAGTAAACCGATAGTACCGGAAACGCCAAAAATAAGACCAGTTACGATTGGTGCGGCAATTGCGAGGAAGGAGGGCAGAATCATTTCAATCTGGGCGCCTTTGGTAGCAA
>DASQZP010000919.1:0-3833 GCA_035638655.1 Bacteroidales bacterium | reverse complement strand
TCGTATATTGATCAGCGAAGCGATCCTTATTTATCTACCAAAGCAGCCTGCCGGTATTTGAATTATTTGTATAATGTTTTTGGCGACTGGCAACTTGTGCTGGCCGCTTATAATGGTGGCCCGGGTGTTGTGCGGAATGCTATTGAACGTTCAGGCGGCAAAACTACCTACCTTGAGCTGCGCGACTATTTACCGGAACAGACCCGTAATTATGTTCCGGCTTTTAT
The DNA here is from genome assembly GCA_035638655.1 of Bacteroidales bacterium. Taxonomy (GTDB): domain Bacteria; phylum Bacteroidota; class Bacteroidia; order Bacteroidales; family DASQZP01; genus DASQZP01. The sequence goes on along the minus strand of DASQZP010000919.1, from coordinate 3,606 downwards.
TGCAGTCAATTATGTAATGAACTATTACAAATTACATAATATTCATCCTGTTAAAGCTGATTTCACATTCCGGGATATTGATACATTAATGGTAAGGCATAGTCTTTCGCTGGTTCAGGTCGCTTCAGGCCTGAATATTTCCTATGATGAAATACGGTTTTTAAATCCGGCCTATAAGACCGGTTACATACCGGAAATGGATAAACCCGCTGTTTTGGTGCTTCCTAAAGAAAAAATTCCTGAATTTCTCAGCCAACAGGATAAACTCGCCTCCTCCAAACCAGAGGAATATAATTATTTTACCATGCTTGACAACGCAGGATCAATTGCCAACAGAATTAAAATTACACATACGGTGCAGGCAGGAGATTTTTTCCATAAAATAGCCATGGAATATAATTGTACCATGGAAAATATTAAAGCCTGGAATCATTTAACGGATAATAATCTTTTCCCCGGTCAGATACTGGACATCTGGGTGACTCCTGAAGAATACAGAAAATTGTCTTCGCGAAAGAACCGGTCGCAATAAACCACTCAGGAAATAAAACAATGTTCATTGCAAAATGATAACCATTTTTACATCGAAAAAGGCAAAATTGTCAAAAAAAATGGTGATATTTATAATCATACCCTTCGGGATGTTGTTAATTAAATCAAGATATCTATCTAAAAAAACCTGAGAGAATGAAGAATCGAATAGTTTATTTTTATGCTGCTTTAATAGTTCTTACTACATTGTTCATGGTAGGCTGTAACAGCAGTAATACGCCTACTTTACCTACTGTTTCCGGTAAAGCTGGTGAAGTTATTGTAGTAATGGACAAAACGCGTTGGGAGGGAGAGATTGGCGATCTTCTCCGGAATGACCTGGCAAAGGAAATGATAGCGCTTCCTCAGCCTGAACCAATGTTCGATCTGATCAATATTACTCCGGCTGCATTTGGAAAAATTTTCAAAAGTCATCGCAACATTATCATTGTTAAAATTGATCCCCAGTTCAAAGAGTCAAAAATTCTTGTACAAAAGGATGTTTATGCTAAACCGCAATATATATTTAATCTAATTGCCCCTAACGATCAGGCTTTTAAAGAGCTTTTAAAGTCTCAGGGAGACAAGCTTCTGGAGATGTTAAAAAATTCTGAACGAAAAAGATTAATGGATCTTTACCGGAGAATCAGAGACAACTCAATTTATTCAACCCTTGAAAAGCATCATCATCTGACCCTTTCTGTTCCCAGAGGATACAGTCTGGATGTAGACACCAGTAATTTTGTATGGATTTCAAATGAAACCCCACTTACCAGTCAGGGAATATTGATCTATACATATCCTTACAGGGATACTTCTGATTTTAACGTTAAAAATCTGATTCGTGAACGCAATAGATTTCTAAAAAAATATGTTCCGGGACCTACGAAAGGTTCTTATATGGCCACCGAAAGTCAGTTTCATACAGTTTCAAAGGCATTTATGTATAACGGGCGATACTTTAAAGAGCTGAGAGGACTTTGGCGTACCGAAAATGCTTTCATGGGCGGACCTTTTATCAGTTTATCCACTGTAGATCAAAAAAGAAACAGGATTGTAACTGTTGAAGGATTTGTATATGCTCCCAGAAATGAAAAAAGGCCGTTGTTACGACAGGTTGAAGCCATTATTTATTCTCTTCAGTTTCCTGATGAAGATAAAAACGGGAAGTCTTCAAAATGAGTAGTAATATTCTGAAGCATTTTGATCTCGATTGGATTACAAAACAACCAGTAGTATTGGAAAAAATTAAGAGCCAGGTTGAGCGGGATTTTCGCTCATTTGGTCTTGTTTTGCCTTTCACTGCAGAGGCATCGCTGAGTATCAGAATTCTTCATGATGAATTATCAGGACAGCTGCATCAGATCATGCAATCGCGTCCCGGCATCCTGCAGGGATTGTATTATCATATTGATCTGGAAGAAAAGGCTGTAAGAGAAATTGCTGCATATGCAGGAGATCCTGCCCCTTATATCTCCGAACTTATTATTCAGCGTGAAATGCTTAAGGTCCTTTCTAAAATTTATTATAGCGGCGATAAAAGGTTTTTGAAAGAGTAAGCATATGGTGGAAAATTGAATTCTGTTTTGTCGGGATTTTGTTAACTTTACAGGCTAACCCACTGCGGTTATATAATGCTGTATTTTCCCGGAAATATAGCGTTCTGTTGTTTATTACGTTAATTAATGGCTTATAAAGTTCTGTCTGTTAAGCTGTATTTGTCAAGTTAAGGTTTATACAAAAAAGATTGACAGCAATTAATTTAACGAGAATATGCAGGGAATATACAACCAATAAATTTGCAGTGGATGATAAGTATAGGATATTAAAAAAATCGTTTTTATGAAGTTTCATGTTGATAAATCCGCAATTGCACCAACTGACGCAAATATTGTTCTAACGGGAAACAGGGAAAGCAATTTTGCTACTCCTTATCTTTCTGACAAAGAACTTGAATATGTGAATGAATGCATCAGCAGGAAAGACTCTCTGATACAAATAAATCAGTATCATCGTTGGATCTTTGTGGCTGTAGCAGAAGAAAAAAGTACTGCCCATCAGACGCTCGAAGAATATCGTAAAGTAGCAGCCAAACTCATCGGTACTATCAATAATCAGAAAATAGAAAAGATTTATTTGTATAATGTAGATCAGGACAGGACAAATCTGCTTGCATTTGCTGAAGGGATGGCACTAAATAACTATCAGTTCCTTAAGTATTATTCTGACAGCGAAAAAAAGAAGAACAGTTTGTCAGCTATCGTTCTCGGTAATGGGGAGATGGAAGAAACGGAGACGCAGTTGTTACAATCTCTTACTGATGCAGTTTATCATACCAGGGACATGGTTAATGAACCTGTTTCCTTTATGAATGCTGAACAATTGGCATCGACTTTTGAAAAAATGGGTAAAGAGGCAGGATTCACTGTCGAAGTTTTCAATAAAAAGAAAATCGAAAGTTTAAAAATGGGTGGATTACTGGCCGTAAACAAAGGGAGTATTGATCCGCCTACTTTTACTGTAATGGAGTGGAAACCCGAAGCCGCCAGAAACACGCAGCCTTTAGTGTTGGTGGGTAAGGGAGTCGTTTACGATACCGGAGGTCTTAGTCTCAAACCTACCCATGACAGTATGGATTATATGAAATGTGATATGTCCGGAGGGGCAACAGTGGCGGGTACAATGTATGCAATAGCCCGTGCCGGTTTACCGGTTCATGTTGTAGGACTGGTTCCGGCTACTGACAACCGGCCGGATGGTAACGCCTATGCTCCCGGAGATGTGATCAGGATGTACGACGGGACTACCGTAGAAGTATTGAATACTGATGCGGAAGGAAGGCTGATCCTGGCCGATGCGCTGGGTTATGCAAAACATTATAATCCTTCTCTGGTTATTGACCTGGCTACCCTTACAGGTTCCGCTGCCATGGCCATAGGGCACTATGGTATTGTGGGTATGGGGAATGTACAACCTTCAATAATGGAAGTGCTTAAAAAGAGTGGTGATCAGGTGTATGAGAGAATAGCTGAGTTTCCCTTCTGGGATGAGTTTAGCGATTTACTGAAATCGGAC
>DASQZP010000918.1:0-2005 GCA_035638655.1 Bacteroidales bacterium | reverse complement strand
GGTTATGCGTTCATCTTCACTTTTGAGCGCATTATTCCCATTAATTTTCATGCGAAAACAGGATTAAATAATTGTTATTAGGATTTTACGATGCGCTTATCTCTTTTATATGGAAATTTTTTTAGCTGTAGTCTTTCAAAGATTCCATAAGCTTTTTCCGTGTAAAAAAGATTCGGCTTTTGACCGTCCCGATTTTAAGATCCAGTTTATCGGCGATCTCTTTGTATTTATAACCTTCCGTGTGCATCGTGAAAGGCACCTTGAAATCGTCATCCAGACCATCAATGGCCTTATGGATCTCTTTCAACTGGAATTCAGAATCGGGTTTAACCAGCTGCGATTCTTTGGAATTGTTCAGATAGTAAAGGTCTTTTGTATTATCAACTGTCGTATTCTCCCGCATCGCCTTACGGTAATTATTGATAAAAGTATTCTTCATGATGGTATAAGCCCAGGCCTTCAGGTTTGTAAACTCAACGAATTTTTCCCGGTAAGTCAGCGCTTTTAAATAGGTTTCCTGCAAGAGATCTTTGGCTTCTTCCCTGTTGGAGGTTAAACTCATGGCAAAACGCTCAAGGCTGTCTTCCATGTTAATTAAGGCGTTGTTAAATTCAATTGCTGTCATGGTGTGAAGGTTTTGGTGTTTTCGTTTTGTTTAACAAATATAACCTTTTATTCAACAGTTATCCAAATTTCACATCTGGGAAAAGGGTGATTTAAAACCCTGATAAAAATAGGCATTTAAGACCATCTCAGTATTTACGGTCTTTTTAAGAGTTTCGCGTCTTTTATTCTAAATAATAGTCAAACAAAAATCAACTGTTTATGTTTGTTAATTTTTCGTTAAACACCGATTCCCCTTATGAGAATATAAGACCTTATTGTCTTATTTTTAGGGTTTTAACACAGATGCCGGGTTAGTCTTTAACAACCATTCGTCCCGGAAAGTGTTTGTTGTCTGTTTTTCTGGTGTTTACAAATTTTTAACAGGCAATCATGCCCAGACTATGTGTGCAATAACAGGCCGCGAGTTTATACACATGCCTGCAAAAGCTAACAAAATGCGAGAGCCGGAGGGCCTTTTAAATCGTTTTTAACATGGCAAATAACCTATTAACATTATCTTTATAAAAAATCTATATATGAAAAGAATTCCATTTATATCCATGTTGATTATCCTGTTTGCAACAGGACACGGCTTAAAAGCCCAGAGTAGCGGACTTATGACATTCACCGCCAAGACCGTTGATAATAATGCACAATTTTCACCAAAACATGTTCTGGCCGTATGGATAGAAGATGAGAATGGAAACTTCGTTAAAACTCTCGAGGTCATGGCCCAGAAACGTATAGAATACCTTTATACATGGAATACTGCTTCCAGTGGAAACACAACCGATGCCGTTACGGGTGCCACACTGAGCTCACACCGGACAGAAAACGTTGAGTGGGACTGCACCAACACCCAGGGAAACCTTGTCGCAGATGGTAATTACAAGGTTATTATAGAATATACCAGCGCCCATGAGCAGGGACCCCTAGCCTCCTTTACCTTCAATAAATCAACCGGCCAGGTTAGCCTGCAGCCGGGTGACGAAACTTATTTCAGCAATATCGGCATGACATATACGCCCGATGCTACCACCATTGATGATTCATTCAGATCTGTAGAAAAAAGTCTGAACATCTACCCTAATCCGTTTTCCCATCAACTATCGGTTGACTTCACGTCAGACAGCCGGCAGGATGTTAAAATCAACCTTTACAATAACCGCATGCAATTAGTCGATGTTATTTACAACGGAGAGATCACTGCCGGCCATAATACCTTTAATTGGAATACCGGTAATACATCTCTGCCTCCGGCCAATTATTACATTATTATTGAAAATGGCTCTTCGATCATCGCCAGGAGTATCATTAAAGTCAATTAATACCCGGGTGCCGCGGGATGGAATAACGCAATAAAGAGGATAGTCGCTTCTTATAATATATAAGCCATTCC
>DASQZP010000917.1:0-6329 GCA_035638655.1 Bacteroidales bacterium | reverse complement strand
CAGTATACTAATGTATATGAGGAATTAAAATTTTTGCAACAACGCAGTTATCGGACATTATGGACAGACACTAAATAGTTGATCATTTCTTTTTCCAAACTTTCCGGAGTTGTTGAAGGAGCAAAACGTTTCACAACATTTCCCTCCCTGTCGATCAGAAATTTGGTGAAATTCCATTTAATAGTATTTACCATTAATCCTCCTGCCTTCTTTTTTAAGTATTTATAAAGAGGATGTGCATTTTTCCCGTTTACCTTTATTTTTGAAAACAATGGAAAAGTAACACCATAATTAAGTTTACAAAAATTCATTATGGCATCGTTATCGGCAGGTTCCTGTCCGGCAAACTGGTTACACGGGAATCCCAGAATAACCAGCCCTTGATCTTTGTATTTTTCATATAAATGCTGGAGCCCTTCGTATTGTGGAGTAAATCCGCATTTACTCGCTGTATTCACGATAAGTAATACTTTACCTTTAAATTCTTTGAGAGTTTCTTCCCTGCCTTCAATAGTTTCAACCCTAAAATTATAGATTTCTTTTTGCTCCATATTTTTCTGTTATTGAAATTAACTATCTTATTGGAACAACCATCCTTAGTGTTTGTTCTTGAATATCTGTCATTTGTGATTAAAATAGTATTAATTCGTGTATATATGTGTAGATCTTATCAAAATCTATTTGTAAAATTGATTAGTATTTTTCATCTTTAAAGGTTGATTCTGGTGGTTTCAGAAAAAATATCCGGGTATGCTGATAAATCAATTCTGAAATCATTCAGTGCGGGGGTTGTATATTTGTACTGCATAAAATTTAAGTTCGTTTTGCTTAAAAAGATGAAAATATATCATTGTGTTGGTGTTATGTCCGGTACATCTCTTGATGGACTGGATATTGCATTGTGTGAGTTTGAACGTGTAAAACATACATGGCATTATAATATTCTGAAAGCCAGTACAATTCCGTATAATGCTGATTGGAAGAATAAATTATCAGGAGCCGGAAACCTTTCTGGTTTTGAACTTGTCAAACTGGATAAAGAATATGGAGCATTTATTGGAGAACAGATAAACCATATGCTTGCAGATGATGTGAAATTTAATGTTTCATTTATTGCATCGCATGGTCATACGGTATTTCACCGGCCTGATATGGGGGTCAATCTTCAAATTGGAAATGGATCTGTTATTGCAGCTCAAACAGGATTGCCTACTGTAACTAATTTCAGGGATCTGGATATTGCTTTGGGAGGGCAGGGGGCCCCGCTTGTTCCTTACGGGGACGAACAGCTCTTTGGCGACTATTATTATTGTCTTAATCTGGGGGGATTTGCAAATATCTCATTCAGATATAAGCAAAAAAGGATTGCTTATGATATTGGACCAGCCAATATAGTATTGAACTATCTCTCAAAAAAAACAGGAAAAGATTTTGATTATGGTGGAAATATTGCCAGGAATGCAGCGTTTGATCCTGAACTGTTTGTGCAACTTAATTCTCTCGATTTTTATATGCAACCTTATCCAAAATCATTGGGAAAAGAATGGCTGGACGATGTTTTTATTCCTGTACTTGATGGTTCAAGCGTTGCTGATGATATAAAGATTCGCACCTGTACTGAGCATATCGCGGCTCAAATTGGCAAATCACTTAATTCACGCGGGAGAAAAAAAGTATTGGTTACTGGCGGAGGAGCCTATAATAGTTTTCTGATTGAGCTTATCAATAAGTATACACTACATGAGATTTTAATTCCGGAAAACGGCCTAGTAGAATATAAAGAAGCGTTGATCTTTGCTTTTCTTGGCATGTTAAGGATAAGAAATGAGATAAATACCCTTGCATCAGTTACCGGGGCCAAATTCAATCATTCTGGAGGTATAGTATGTCATCCATAGACATACTTTAGATATTTTCTTAGTGTCTTTTCTTTGTATTATATTGAATTCTGTCAACAATACAATACTCATATAATTTTTTCTTTAAAAAATATTAAACAAAAAAAAGGTGCTTGTTTCACAACAGCACCTTTTTAACATCTAACTACTAACTAAAACTAACTAAACTACTAACTAAAACCACTATGAAAAAAAACTACTACTAAAACTTTAGCCTTATTTTATATTGCAAACGTAAATATATTTTTTTTATTGTGTGTGATCTGATTTTTAATTAAGTGTTATTTTAATGTTAACCTTAATTGTTAATCTCTGATGCAAAGATAATGCTTTTTTATAAATCCGCAAGGGGGCATATGTAAAAATTTGTTAAAATAATTAAAAACATCTTAATAAATATAGGGGGTCTATTTAATAAAATAGAACTTTTTTAAAAATCAACGGGGATTTATTCATGTAAAATGTAAGAAATATGACATACAACACAATTTTTTAGGGGGGTGTTTTGAAGAAATATCTATTTTTGTACATTCGATAAATTTTTTTTGAAATTCGTCGTTTATTAATTACAAAACATATTGTTTAACATACTTCTGATTAGATTTTTGCCTGAAAACTTTAAATATCAGGTATTTTTATGTTTTTTTGGTAAAAGTACAAACAGAAGAAAAAAAATGTATTTGGATGACAAATAAAAAAATTATTGTGGTAACTCTTTTAGTATTTGTTTTATCTTTCAGTTATCTCCAGATCAAAGCATGTACAAATTTGCTCGTTAGTAGCGGAGCAAGTGAAGATGGCTCGGCTATGATTACTTATCTGGCTGATTCTCATGAATTATACGGAGAATTGTATTTTAAACCTGCCAGGGATTATCCTGAAGGGACCATGATGGATATTTACGAATGGGATACCGGTAAGTACCTTGGCCAGATACCACAGGCACGTCATACTTACAGGGTTGTCGGGAGTATGAATGAATACCAGGTAACCATTGGTGAGACAACCTATGGAGGTAGGCCTGAACTGGCTGATTCCACTGCATTAATTGATTATGGCAGCCTGATGTGGATTGCGCTGCAACGTTCTAAAACTGCCAGGGAGGCAATTCATGTTATTGATGACTTATTACAGAAATACGGTTATTATAGTGAAGGAGAGTCTTTTTCTATAGGGGATCCAAATGAAGTGTGGATCATGGAAATTATCGGGAAAGGACCGGATGAAAAAGGAGCAGTCTGGGTAGCCCGCCGGGTACCTGATGGTTATATTTCAGGACACGCAAACCAGTCCCGTATAAGACAGTTTCCTCTTGATGATCCGGAGAATTGTCTGTATGCAAAAGATGTAATAAGTTTTGCTAAAAAGAAGGGTTATTATAAAGGGAAAGATAAAAATTTCAGCTTTGCTGATGCTTATGCACCTCTGACATACGGGGCGCTTCGCTTCTGCGAAGGCCGTGTTTACAGTATGTTTAACAGAGCTGCCCCTTCATTGCATCTTTCAATGGACTATGTGAAAGGTGTGGAAGGTGCAGAGCCTCTTCCTTTGTGGGTTAAACCCGATAAAAAATTATCCGTTCACGATGTTATGCAGCTTATGCGTGACCATTTTGAGGGAACCGACTGGGATATGACTAAAGATGTTGGTGCCGGACCTTATAAACTGCCTTACCGCTGGAGACCACTTACCTGGGAAGTGGACAGTGTTGAGTATTGTAATGAAAGAGCTATTTCCACCCAGCAAACAGGTTTCTCTTTTGTTTCTCAGATGCGCTCCTGGCTTCCCAATCAAATTGGTGGTGTTTTCTGGTTTGGTGTGGATGATACTTATTCAACCTGCTATGCGCCGATGTATTGTGGAATAACACGGGTGCCGGAAGCTTACGCAGAAGGTAATGGTGATATGATGCATTTTACATGGAAATCTGCCTTCTGGGTATTCAACTTTGTTTCTAATTTCGCTTACCTGCGTTATAGTGATATGATCGTAGATATTCAGAAAGTACAAAAAAAGCTGGAGGGTGAATTTATTGCTTTCCAGCCTGCTGTTGATTCTGCTGCCCTGCAGCTTTATAATTCCAATCCGGAATTATCGCAGGAATTTCTTACTAACTATTCGGTAGAGCAGGGGACAATGGTGGTAAACACGTGGAGAAAACTGGGTGAACACTTGCTGGTGAAATACATGGATGGCAATGTTAAGGATGATAACGGGAATTTAAGTCAACCCGGGTATCCTCCTTCATGGTACCACCGCATTGTTAAGGAAACCGGTGATCATTTTAAAATGAAAAAGCTGAAAGGCGAACAGGAACAAAGTCATTAATATTTATTATTTGAAAAAGAGTACTGAAATTTACCAGTGCTCTTTTTTTGGAATGAATTTTAATTATTTACGGATTGTAAGCAAAATAATGGCTGAATATTATTACATTATCAAAAAATATTTGTAATATTGCGACCTGTTTTAAGCAGGCTTTGAATGGCCTTTAAGTGATAATGCAGCTTGTTGTTTAATCCTGATTTATACGTATTTGCGGTGATAACAACAGTAAGGATTTGAAAAAAGATATTTAATAGTTAATATACTAAAACTTTGTACTGATGAATTTATTAGATGTTGTTGACAAACAGTATGCAGTAGAAAACAAATTTCCGCAGTTTAAAAGCGGCGATACAATTACTGTTCACTATAAGATTAAGGAAGGAAACAAGGAAAGAGTACAGCAGTTCAGGGGTGTGGTTCTTCAACGTAAAGGTCATGGCAGAACAGAAACCTTTACTGTTAGAAAAATGTCCGGAAATGTTGGTGTTGAGAGAATTCTCCCGATATCATCTCCTTTTATTGAAAAAATTGAAGTAAACAAATTTGGCCGTGTTCGTCGCGCCAGGATTTTTTACCTTCGCGGACTTACCGGAAAAAAAGCCAGAATCCAGGAAAAGAGATTTTAACTTTACTCCATATACAATACAAAAAAACCCGGAAAATATTTTCCGGGTTTTTTTGTGCTTATAATATTTTATTCTAATCATCAAGTTTAGCAGCCTGGTCTTTTGCTTTCTGAATAACTGAATCTGCTTTTTGATTGGCTTCTTCCACAATTTTGTCTGCCTTATCTTCTCCCTCTTTTCTTACTTTATCGGCAGCTTTTTTGGCAATATCCCTGGCAAACTTAGGCTTTCCTTCAGCTTCCTTGATGATCCTGTCTGCATTGGTATTTGCTTCCTGTCTCACTGCATTCGCTGCTTTTGTAGCTGCTTCCCTTATCTTTTCTGCTTCCTGTTCCGCTTGTGAGATTATTTTCTGAGCCTCAGCACTAGCTTTCTGCTTAGCTTCAGTTTTTACTTCTTCTGCCTTTTGTTTTACCTGCTCTGTTACCTGTTGTTTAACCATCTCTTTTGCACTTCCAAGACTTTCTTTCATATTCAGACTGACTTTCGGATCGGTGACGGTACCGCCAACCAGGGCATCCAGACTAATGGTTTGTCCCGGATTTATGTCCAGCCCCTTTGCCGAAGCTTTTGAGGTCAGATCTGATATAAGTTGATTGGCACCTCCACCCAGCGCCGAGCGTGGAATATTCATGCTGATAATAAAATTCATGGTTTGATCAAGGCCTTGATCCCCGGCAATGATTAAATCGGTATTGCCAATATGTGTTTCAAAAGGAGATACAGATATGCGGCCGTCTTTGATTTCAAAACTTAGATCCAGGTCATTAATTGTTATCGTCTTGAATTTATCAGTTTTTAAAGCATCACTCAGTTTGCTAAAGGTAGCAGACTGCTTAATGGCAACCTGGTCAGAAGTCAGATCACCTGATGCGTTTATGGAGGAGAGAACAGGCATCATATCCGAACCGAGCTGACTTTGAAATGTAAGGTTACTGGAAAATCTGCCGGTTGCATTTTTTGCTATGGGTACAAATTTCTGAACAGTCGTGAAGGCATCAAATGCTGCGGGTATATCAAACTTATTGATTGCCAGGTCAAAGTTTGCTGTGGGTTTACTAATGTCAACAGTACTGTATGCTCCGTTCATAACCATTGATCCTTCTAACAGGTACATGCGCAGATTATTCATTAATACCTGCTGATCTTTGATCTCAATGGTTCCTCTAACATTATTGATGTCAAGGTTATCATATTTTAGCTGTTTGATGGACGAGGTAAGGATGAAATCAACGTTTGCCGGAACTTCAAAAACAGTGAGGGCAGCAGTATCAGTTTCTGCCTGAGTAGCAACAGTGTCTTCAGAAAGCATTTCGTTGAGATCAAGAAGTTGTGAGTTGAATTTGAAATCACCTTTTATGGTGCCGTCTGAAAGTATATAGGGTAAGAAATCAACAATACTACCACTCATATGCAGATCACTCTTCCCAAAAACAGCATCGAAATTATTCAGATTAACATAATGAGGTGAAAAGTT
>DASQZP010000916.1:0-3389 GCA_035638655.1 Bacteroidales bacterium | reverse complement strand
TTTGTTCCCTCTGCAGCCGCTCCTTTTCGGGAAGTGGCGATAGTCTGATAGAACAGATCCTGGAACGCGATGGTACTTCTTTTGAAGCCTGTGGTATTAACGTTAGCCAAATTATTGGCAATGTTATCCACCATTTTTTGCTGGGCATTCATCCCCAGGGCTGCTGTACTTAAAGCATCTGGCATGATTTAACTCCTGTTAGAATTTTCCTAAGTTATTTGTTGCCTGAGAAAGTGACTGGTTACTTGAACTGATTACTTTTTGCTGTGATTCGAACAATTGCAGATTCTTGGTCATCGCTACCATTTCTTTCATAGGGTTTACATTACCACCCTCGTAATACCCTTGATTGACCTGACTACTCGTATCAGCCTCGACGATATTATCCGATTGCGGCTTAAAATATGTACCGGATAGACGCTTGAGACGAGTTAGATCCGTGACCTTAACCAAATTTAATTTATCCAATATTTTGTCATTCAAACGTATGGTACCATCCCTGGCTACTTCAATTTTATTCTCATTGCTTGCACTGTTGTCATTTTTACCCAAATTCGGAATTTGAATAGCGCCTGAGGCTCCCTGAACAAATCCATCATTAGAATCCCGAAGATACCCGTTGGAATCCAAATGAAATCTGCCATTACGTGTTAGAAGCATTTGACCATTATTTTCTACTTGAAAAAAGCCTTTACCTTCAATCGCAAAATCGTACGGATTCCCGGTTGACTCTAAACGCCCCTGTTCCATTTGTACCGTCTGAAACAAATCTGCATTTTGCACTTTCTGTCCATTCATGACATCGGAAAAAGATCGATAGAAAACCTTTTCCCCTTTAAACCCCGGTGTATTAATATTAGCCAGATTATTAGCAATCACTTCCTGGGCCCGGGTTAATAGCTCCATAGCCTTCATGGATAGTTTGAGTCTGTCAAGCATAGCTTTTTATCAATTATGTTATCTTAAACACCCTGTCATTATTCAAAAGCCATGCCATAAACTGATTTCTATCCATTGATAAAGAAAGAATATCATTCAGCAGTCTTTTGGGACGATCGATTTCAGAAAAGCTTATCACATAAAGGAATTTATTTATGCAAAGCGGAAAGATTTGCCGTATATCGGATACATTATAAATACACGTTACCGATGTCTGTTAACCATTTTATATCAAATAGCCATTATTAATGATAGTCAGTCCTTATTATCTACCATATTTTGACTAACCATATCTTTTCCATTCAATCATTCTGTTATGAAATTAAAAATGGCATTGTTTTTGGTCATTAAAGAAACATGGCAGAGAAGAATGATGATCAAGAAAAAACAGAAGAACCAACTGCGCACAAACTGGAGAAGGCGCGGGAAGAAGGCAACGTCAGCCACAGTGCTGAATTATCTTCTGTAATGTTGATGGTTATGACTACCATAGTTTTTATGCAGGCGGGATCGTGGATGTTTGGGCGTATAAGAAATTTATTTCAGGTTTTTCTGGATAATACGGATCAGGCCATTGATAACCCGCAAAATGCCATAAAATTCATGAACGCCGCTCTTTTTCTTGGCCTCGAAGTGCTGGCACCTATATTAATAGCTCTATTCATTACAGCCATATTGGTTAATATCGCTCAAACAGGCGTGGTGTTTTCTACGAAAGTTATCGAGCCGAAAGGTAACCGCATCGACCCATTAAATGGTATTAAACGCATCTTCTCTGTTCGTGGATTGGTGGAACTGACAAAAGGGTTCAGTAAGATTTTTATTGTGGGCCTGGTGATATATTTCACTGTCCGAAGCAAGGTAACTAATTTCATTACTTTTGCCGTAACACCAATCGATGATATGCTTTCCCAGACGGGACACTTTATTATACTGATAATGGCAAGAATTTTATCAGCCCTTTTAATTTTATCGATTCTCGACACCCTTTATCAACGCTTTCAACATCGTAAGGATCTTCGAATGACCAAACAGGAAGTGAAAGATGAGTTCAAACAGATGGAGGGTGATCCGCATATAAAGAGTAAACGAAAACAAATTGCCAGACAAAACGCTCAAAGAAGACGCCTGGACCATGCTATTTTAGGATCTGATGTAGTCGTTACCAATCCTACTCATTATGCAGTAGCGATGCATTATGATCCGGAACATAACGACGCTCCTATGATCATGGCCAAAGGAACAGAAAACCGTGCTTTTAAAATTCGTGACTTTGCCAAAAAATATGACATTACCATTGTTGAAGATCCACCGGTTGCTCGTGCCCTTTATGCCACTGCCGATGAAGGGGAATTTGTACCACCCGAATTATACCAGGCTGTTGCCGAGATATTGGCTTACGTCTATAAAATGAAGAAACATCTATAAAATGGGAAGATTAAGTAAATCAAATAACATGTTCAGTATATTACTGGCGCGTACCGATGTATTGGTATCGTCCGGTATTATACTGATTCTGATGATCATGATTATCCCACTTCCCACCGTATTCCTGGATTTCTTCCTGGCTATAAATATATCTCTGTCCATTATCGTTCTGTTGGTTGCTTTCTATACTTTCAAGCCTCTTGATTTTGCAGTATTTCCCGGAATGCTGTTGATTCTGACTCTTTTTCGATTATCACTCAATGTAGCCAGTACCCGGCTTATACTCGGTCAGGGTTATGCCGGTAAACTGATCCAGGCTTTTGGTAGTTTTGTCGTACACGGCAATTTCGTACTCGGTATCATCATCTTTGCCGTGCTGATCATTATAAACTTTATTGTTATTACCAAAGGTGCCTCAAGAATTGCGGAAGTATCGGCCAGATTCACACTCGATGCCATGCCCGGTAAACAAATGGCAATCGACGCCGATCTGAACGCCGGGCTCGTTACGGATGAGCAAGCCCGCAAAATGCGCGACGAGATAGCTCGCGAAAGTGATTTTTATGGAGCTATGGATGGTGCCAGTAAATTTGTCCGGGGTGATGTTATCGCCGGCCTTCTGATAACTTTTATTAATATCATCGGTGGATTGATAATAGGAACAGTCCAGCGTGGAATGTCTATTTCTAATGCTGCCCATGTTTATACTTTACTGACCATAGGTGACGGACTGGTAAGCCAGATACCCGCACTGCTTATCTCAACTGCTTCAGGTATCATAGTATCTCGTGCTGCCTCTGAGGGGAACCTGGGTGAGGAAATGACCGCTCAGCTCATCAACAACCCGCGGACCATAATGATAGCGTCAATATTTATTTTCATTATTGGCCTGATTCCAGGTATGCCCATTATTCCGTTTTGGTCTATTTCCGGTATATTAATGTTTGTTTCCATCAAAAACTTTAAAAAACAACAGGCTGATGAAGTTGAAGAAAATAATCAGAAACAACTCGCTAATAAAG
>DASQZP010000915.1:0-6913 GCA_035638655.1 Bacteroidales bacterium | reverse complement strand
AGGCGCGCCGGGTTAAATAATTCTATAAACAAAAAAGGCTGCCCACATGAGACAGCCCTATTTATTATAATATATTATAATTTATTTTTTCAGAGTGCAATATTGAGGCCGACAGCCACAATCCATACATCCTTATCATAGGTCTCTGTATAGCTTATAGGAATTTCTCCGAGGTCGTGGGTACCAATTCTGCTGCCTTCCTGGTACATGGTATAGGAAGCCCCAAGGTTCAGTTCAAGCATCTCATTCAAATGCAAAACACCGCCCAGGCCAACAGTACTGCTGGGTAAACTGTAACTCATGTCTGTCTGATAACTTCCGGTTGCTCCTGATTTTGTATACAGGTAGCCCGCGCTCACACCAAACATATCAGTGAGACTGTATTCACCACCAATTCCAAATTCAAAGGAATTTCCATCCAGTTTTTTCTCCTTACCGTCCCAGTTGGCGTTCTTGTCGAGGTAATAATGAAATCCGGCTGATAATAACAGTTTATCCACTGGTTTGAAAGTAACGCCGGCAACCAGTTGGGAAGGAATATCCAGATGGGTCTTTGCACCATCAGGAAACTGCGTAATTGCCTCACCTGTAATGGAATCAAACCCGGTAAGAAGATCTTTTTTGGTATTATTGGTAAACTCCAGTTTGGTGCGGTGCTCATATTTAAGCGCGATATTCAGTTTTTCGGAAGGATGAAAATCAACACTGATAATTGGTGTAAAGCCTGTTGCCGTTTTTTCAACATCGGCTTCCTGGTCACCAAGGAGTTGTGCACTGGCTGTATATTTAGTAGCCACACCAGTATAGGCAGCCTGAGCCTCCCTTAAAGTCATTCCATCAGTAGAAACTCCAAACGACTGAAGTCCGCCTTCCATTTGGGCTCTTTGTCCAGTTGTAATAACACTCATGTCCTCGGCCTGCTGAAAAGTTAAGGGCCCAGCCCCACCATCAATAAGAGGCTGCATTTGGTCAGCTGCACCTGATGCTAAAGGCACTATCTTATTTAAGATAAAAGCATCTGCCCTCCCCCATGTACCACCGGCATTAACTTCAATATCACGAAGGTGTCCCTGATAAGTTTCTTTTGCAGAAACATATCTGCCACCAATGGCAACCGAGAGCTGATCTGAAATTTTATAAGAAATGTTGCCCTGGTAACCAAAATAAACTGAGCTCCCTTTAAAGTAAGCATCCATACTATAATCAGTCACCCCTGCACCGGCAAGAAGTTTTGTTAGGTCCGACTGGCTCATTTCAAACGAAGGCAATCCGTTTTCATAGGTAGCACCGCCACCGCCGCCAATGGGATTAAAACCCAGTGAAAAAGCAAATTTACCAGTATTGTAACTGGCATAAATTCCCGGGAAGACCGGTGCAAACACATCGCCCTTGTAGGTGTCATCGTTTAGATTGGGATAGCTGTTGGTAACCGTACGGGTCTGACCCAGGGTTTGGTTGTTGATTGAAAAATGAAAACCAGTAGAAAGAAAAACAAGCCCTGCCGGATTGTAATACACTGCATCGGGTCCCAGCGTGGCATCTCTTGCCTGTAATCTTGTAAACATTGCACTCTGGTTGGTGTTGGTTACAATTCCACCTCCAAAGCTAAAGTTAGCCGTTAAAAAAACAGCCAGTAGTACAACTAAAGATCTTTTCATAATAAGGTCGATTAATTAATAGTTTAGTAACGGGGCACAATATACTATTTTTCGACCTTAAATGGACGTACTGAAAATAAGAAATTTATAAAACAGCGCTCATCTATCTGTTTTTATGCATATTACAAGATATTATAATAAGCATAATTATTAGAATATTTTTCGACTGGCTTTTATTTCAGTTGTTCGGAGATTCCGCTACTCCGCAATACTTCCAGCAGAGATTTCAGCGAATTGATATATTCCTGCTGGGTTTCGATAGTTTGTATATGGGCTTCAATGATTTTTTCCATTTGCCGGCAACGCGGGCAATCATCTTTGGAATGAGATGAATCTTCAACCTTTCCGCCAATACCGGCATCAAGAAATTTACCACCGGTACCTTCATACAACCATAAGGGATTTACCCTGTATTTTGTAATGAGAAATTTCAGCAACACACCGGAAATTCCAACTTTACCTCTTTCAATATCAGAGTAAGATCCCTGTTTTAATCCCAGGCTGTCTGCAAATTCTTTCTGGGTGAATCCCAGATTTTTCCGTATTTCTTTAAGTCTCCAATTTTCAGTCAATTTCGTGCAGGTTAAGGGTTAAAATAAATAGCAATACTTTTTATTTCTGGTTCACTACTATAAAGAAAAGGAAAAGTGAGGAATAATGGCATACAATTTACATTAACCCACTGAATGTTTACATTAATAATTCATTGTGAATTATTAACAGTACAACCATCCTGATATTTAATGCACAAAAGATCTCTTGTCAAATTCTGCTTCCTGAAAGAAACCAGTTGAATGACAAACGCTTGTAAGTTTTGTAAAATGACCTACTCCGAAAAACCAATACCAGGATTTTCAGCTACTTTTTGCCCTGATCCCTAAAGGGTAAAGCAGCTGAAAATCAGGCACCCTTTAGGGTAAGGGGCAAATCCTGATTTTCAGTTTTACTTAATAAAGTACTTTTCGGAGTGGGCTCATAAAATCTGTCGGTTAAACCTTTCTGCCAGCTACTTCACGATTAAGTTCATCCCTGGCACTGTCTTTATCGGTATTCGGACCATCGACAACCCTGTAATTCTTATTGATCAGCAGATCGGAAATAGGTTTGAGCTTCATCACATCCTGGTGTTCGCGTTCCAGTACCTTCATACGAAATTCATCGGCAGGTTCTTTTCCCCTGGCGATTTGTGCCATTTTAGTCTCAAGGTAGGTAAGTTCAATAAGCACCCGAAGGTCAATATTGTCTGCATGTATGGCAAATAATCCGTCAATAACAAGTAATTGAATTTTCCTGAAATCCGTAATCAGTTTATCTACCTGCTCAGGAATAATGTCAATACATGGCATCATGGCTTCGCGGTCCTCCTTAAAATCCATGATGTTCTTATTGATAAGTTTCCAGTCATACTCTCCTACACCCACTGTATCAAGCCCTCGTGTTCGGCGCCACTCGGTCCTCACCAGGGGAGGCACAATATAATAGTTGTCCGTGTGCAATACCTTTACCCTGATTCCCTGATCTTTTAATTGCTGGGCAAGTGAATGTGCTACTTCCGATTTTCCTGCACCGGATTCACCGGAAATAGCCACCACATATTTATAATTTTCATCGTTTTGTTCCTTTTTCTTCTTATCCGCTAATACTCTCTCCGCGATTGCACTTGCAGCTTCCTTGTGCATATCTCTTATTAACAAAACATCACCTAACATATTACTGCGTATTAAATTTCACAATAATTTTCTTTCTCAATTATTATGCCCAACCATACTAATAATTATATGAATAAACTCGTTCAGGTTCAAGCGTGTATTTCTTATTATTTATATAAATATCTGTTTTTCTGTCTTTCTTGCTGTTAAAAGTAACGGTCACTGTGTTTTTTGTCATTTCAAAAATGTAATAATTTTGTCTAAATCGAAAATTGAAAGACATTTTTTTCCATGATTCAGGTAAATTTGGTGATAATCTGATGTTTTCAGCATGTAAATTTATTCCGGCATAAGCACTTAAAGCAATCATGATAGTACCACCCATCACACCGGCGTGAATACCTTCACCGGTAGTTCCGCCCTGTATATCTGTATAATCGCTGGCAAGCGCTTCACTGTAGAGTTCCCAACTAAACTCTTTTTCACCGATTAAATTAGCCAAAAAAGCATGTACTACCCGGCTCAGTGTAGAACCATGGGAGGTACGCTTCAGATAATAATAGAAGTTCTTCTTTACATAATCATCAGGCACTTTATATCCCATTTTATTAATGATCCCGGTTACAGTATCAATATCAAGCAGATAAAAAACCATAAGCAGGTCGGCCTGTTTGGATACTTTATAGGCATCAGGTGATTTACCCTCAGCCTTCAGGATACGATCCATCCGGTGGATATCGTCATATTTCTTCTCATAGGCATCCCAGTCAAGTTCCTTAAGGTCAAAATAACCATCAAAATGAGCAATAATGCCTTCCGGAGAAATAACCAGGTTCATGTGATCGACCTTGTCTTTCCAGTTTTTGAGCTCAGCTTCTTTTAAATTAATTTTATCCAGCACCCTGATTCTGGCAGTATGATTCATCTCATTTACCAGATCAAATGCACGCATAAAAAGCCACGATACCATAATATTGGTATAGGCGTTGTCTTTCAGCCCGCCTTCATCTGCATCCGGATATTTTTCATGAAACTCATCGGGCCCCATTACCTTTTTTATCTCGTACTTGCCTGTTTTGTCATTATAAGTTGTTTTGCTGGCCCAGAAACGGCAAATCTCCAGGAATATTTCGGCACCATATTCTTCCATAAACCGCAAATCCCCGGTAGTACGATAATACTGCCAGATATTGTAGGCTACTGCAATGTTAATATGACGTTGTAGTGAACTGTAATCATCACCCCATTCACCTGAAACAGGATTCAGGTGTACAACCTGTGTTTCTTCACGGCCGCTGCTGCCACTTTGCCAGGGAAACATAGCCCCCTCGTACCCATGTTCCTTTGCATATTTCCTTGCCTTATCAATCCGGCGATACCTGTACATAAGGACTGAGCGGGCTACTTCGGGTAAATGCCAGTAGTACACGGGTAAGGCATAAAGTTCATCCCAGAAAATATGTCCGCGGTAAGCTTCCCCGTGCAGACCCCTGGCAGGTATTCCAAAATCAATATTCTTATTGTTGACTGAAGTAGTTACCATCAGGTGGTAAAGATGCAACCTGAGCAGCATTTGGGATTTTCTGTCGCCTTCAAGCTGAATATCAATTTCATCCCAGAGTTGATTCCATATAACTGTACTTTTATTTACAATTTCATCAAAATGACTGTAAATGGTGGCAGAATTAAGCGCTTTTTCCAATGGCTTGTTTCCGTCAGAATCCTTACTGGTATGGATTGCCACCAGTTTCTGCAGACAAAACTGTTGATTTTCTAAAATTTCCTTTTTATAGGTAGCATATACAGCCCCGGGTTTTTTAAGAATAACCGGAGCGAGTGTAACAGGCATTTTATTTACGCTCACCTGTATTTTACAGGCCTCGGCAATTCGAATAGCCGATTGTACGGTCTCAACTTCAAGGTAGATGAGATGATTTTCTTCATCGGCTCCTTCCTGAAAGGGTCTTAGATGATGCTGCTCAAGGTCGCTGTACCTTTCCACGCCATCATTAATAATGTCACCATTGAGACCAGCCTCAAACGTAATATTACCGGAATAATTAAGGGGGGTAACTTTGTATTCCATTGATGCTATATGGGGATTATCCATACTCGCCACCCTCGCTGAGATAACTTGTGTCCTTCTGCCCTTTTTATCTTTTACTATCATATCACGGGACATCACACCGGTACGAAAATCAAGCTGACGGTGTATCCTTTCAATTTCAACATTGTTCACATCCAGCCAGTCACCATCATCAATTTTAAACTTAAGCGGTAACCAGTTTGGATTATTGACGAAATCTTCATTTTCAATCATCCGGTCACCAACAGGAGATTTTAGCCTGTTATACAAACCGGCAATATAAGTTCCAGGATAATTGTTTTCATTGGACTCTGTTTCTTCCATCGCCCCCCGGGTGCCAAAATAACCATTCCCGACAGCCAGCAATGCCTCTCTTGACTTTTCCTTTGACGTATCGTAGTCATAATAATTCAGTGACCAGCCAACTTCGGGAAGCCCTTCTTCAAACCATTTTTCCACACCTTCGATACCTCCAAGCTCAGCAATATCCGTTACCACGATATCAGCTCCGTTGGCCTTTAATTCGTTAATGTTGTCTTCCCTTGCAATTCCCAGGACCATGCCAAAATTTCCGTTCATACCAGCCTGTACACCGGAAACAGCATCTTCAACAATAACAGCCTTGTCGTAAGTGATTCCCAGATTGTCACAAGCAGTTGTGAAAATGTCAGGCTCAGGTTTTCCACTGAGATCTAATTCTGCTGATACCACACCATCAACGCGGGTTTCGAATAGGTCAACCAGCCCGGCAGCCTCAAGCACAGGTTTACAGTTTTTACTGGAAGAAGCGACCCCTACTTTGATCCCGGCATTTTTTAATTCTTTAATAAAAGAAACGGTTGAATCGTATACTTCAACGCCATCGCGCTCTAAAATAATATTAAATGCTTTATTTTTTCTGTTGCCCAATCCACATACTGTTTCTTTTTCCGGATCATCATCAGGATCTCCATAGGGTATTTCAATGCCCCTTGATTCCAGGAACGATGCTACTCCTTTATATCTGGGTTTTCCATCCACATAAGGCAGATAATCTTTGTTATGGGTAAATTCTTTGAAGGGTTCTCCATGTTTCTTTTCTCGTTCCCGGAGATAATCATCAAACATTTCTTTCCAGGCTGTACCATGTACAAGAGCTGTTTTGGTAATTACCCCGTCGAGGTCAAAAATAACGGCATCAAATCTGTATTTACTCATCATAATCTATCTTTGGTTAGGTTTATATTTTTGATTCTGTGTTTTTAAGTTAAATCCGTCTTTTTTTGGCATAAATATGCATGTGGAATAAAAGTACAAATAAACAAAATTCAGCCGGTCCTGTTATATAACACACAAATCACAGCCTATGTTCGACACCGGATAATCTCTTTGAGAGCAAAGTTTTTTTTGAAAATATAGCACATTTTACTTATATTAATGCCACAAACCTAAAGAAAGGACAACCCTGACTATGGAAGAGCGATTAATTATGGTGGCTAACAAGCTGCCTCTCACTATTAAAAGAAACCAGGAAAATTCTG
>DASQZP010000914.1:0-7159 GCA_035638655.1 Bacteroidales bacterium | reverse complement strand
AGCAAACAGGTAAGAATTTTGCCATTCTGCACAGTCTGGACGGATATGATGAAGTATCTCTTACCTCAGCATTTAAGCTGATTACCAATCAGGGAGAAAGAATGGTTGAACCCGGTGAACTTTCGTTCAGCAAAACTACCCCGGAAAAACTCGCAGGGGGCACAACCATTCAGGAAGCTGCCGATATTTTTATCAGTGTGCTTGAAAACAAAGCTACAAATGAACAACACAATGTAGCGGTAGCCAATGCCGCAATGGGGATCTATTGCCTGCATCCCGGGAGTGCTTTTGAAGAATGTGTGGGTATTGCTGATGAATCAGTTAAAACAGGCAAAGCACTGACCGCATTTAAAAAATTAATTGAATTACAATGAAATTTCTAAAAAATGCAAAATATCCTGGATAAAATAGTTGAAAAAAAGAAGCTGGAAGTAGCCCAAAGCAAAGAAATTTATCCCGTGAAATATCTTGAGAAAAGCATTTATATGACACGGAAAACACTTTCTTTGAGCAGTCATATTCTGCATACAGGAAAATATGGAATAATCGCTGAGTTCAAAAGGAAGTCGCCTTCAAAGGGATTGATTAATGGGAATGTCGCGGTGGAAGATGTTACAGCAGGTTATGTGAAAGCCGGTGCTTCAGCCCTCTCTGTATTAACAGACAGGGAATTTTTTGGAGGAGAAAACAGAGACCTGACCATTGCAAGGAAAGCCAGTAACTGTCCGGTACTGAGAAAAGATTTTATTATTGATGAATATCAGGTGCTTGAAGCAAAATCCATTGGGGCAGATGCCATCCTGCTTATCGCAGCGATACTCGATGCGCAGGAGATAAAACATCTTGCCTCATTTGCCAGGTCCCTGGAACTTGAAGTGCTCATGGAAGTCCATGAGAAAGAAGAACTTGAAAAACTATCTGAACATCTCAATGTTATTGGGGTAAATAACCGGAATCTGAAAGATTTTAGTGTTGATATCGAACGATCAGTTATTTTAGCCCATCACATTCCCGGGCAGTTCATCAAAATCAGTGAAAGCGGCCTGAGTGACCCGCATAATATAATAACCCTGCAGGAAGCCGGTTTTCAGGGATTCCTGATTGGCGAAACATTTATGAAATCAGCAGATCCTGCCGGCACATGCGCTGCTTTTATTGAGCAGCTGGGAAATCTTAAAAAAGAAAGTTGACCATTGCTTGTTACATGAATTAATAACTGACATGAAAATAAAAGTCTGCGGAATTACTACAATACAGGATGCAGCATTTCTCCACCAGCAGGACGTTGATTATGCGGGTTTCATATTTTATCCGAAATCGCCAAGATATGTTGGTAAAGAGCCTGATCCTGAGTTATTCAGTGCAACGGGACATGATGTCAAAAACGTTGGTGTTTTTGTTAATTCTCCTACAGGGGAAGTAATTGACATGGCCAATGACTTTCAGCTTGACCTTGTGCAGCTTCACGGGGAGGAGACACCTGCTTACTGCCAGGAAATAAAAAGTGCCGGAATTGAAATAATTAAAGCCTTCAGGGTGGATGATAATTTTGATCCTTCAGTTTCAGCAGCTTTCAGTCCGTGTTCCGATTATTTTTTATTTGACACCAAAAGCAGCAACTATGGCGGAGCCGGTAAAAAGTTTAACTGGCAAATACTGAATGATATCACCAGTCTGAAACCATTTTTTTTAAGCGGCGGGATTGGGCCCGATGATGCTGAAGAAATAATGAATCTTCAGCTGCCTGCGTTGCATGCCATTGATATCAACAGTAAATTTGAGACCAAACCCGGCAGTAAGGACCATCAAAAACTGCAATTGTTTCTTGATAAAATTAAACACATATAAAAATAATAATAAATATGAGCTATCATGTTGATGAAAGGGGTTATTACGGGAATTACGGAGGAGCCTATATTCCTGAAATGTTATACCCCAACGTGGAAGAACTGCGCACTCAGTATCTACAGATCATGGAGAGTGAAGACTTTAAGAATAAGTTTAAGATATTGATGCAGGACTACGTTGGTCGTCCTTCTCCGCTTTACTTTGCCGGCAGACTATCGGAACATTATCAGACAAATGTTTATCTTAAAAGAGAAGACCTCAATCATACCGGAGCCCATAAGATTAACAACACCATTGGCCAGATCATACTCGCTCAGTTGCTTGGTAAACACCGCATCATTGCAGAGACCGGGGCCGGTCAGCATGGTGTGGCAACCGCCACGGTATGTGCTCTCATGGGTTTGCAATGTATTGTTTACATGGGAGAGACGGATGTAAAACGGCAGGCACCAAATGTTTCCAAGATGAAAATGCTGGGCGCAGAAGTAATACCTGTTACAAGCGGGAACCGTACTCTGAAAGATGCCACAAACGAAGCCATTCGCGACTGGATCAATAATCCGGAAGATACCCATTATATAATTGGTTCGGTGGTAGGCCCTCACCCCTACCCTGATATGGTAAGCCGTTTTCAATCGGTAATTTCCGAAGAAATGAAGTGGCAGCTTAAAGAAAAGACGGGCCGGGACCACCCCGATCACATCATAGCCTGTATCGGTGGGGGGAGCAATGCTGCCGGCGCTTTTTACCACTACCTTGATCGTACCGAAGTAGAACTGATTGCGGTTGAAGCTGCCGGTAAGGGGATTGATACAGGTGAATCGGCGGCAACAATGGTGCTGGGGCAGACCGGTATCATACATGGCAGCCGTACCATGCTGATGCAAAATGAAGATGGTCAGATCACCGAACCTTATTCAATCTCTGCAGGTCTGGATTATCCCGGAGTAGGTCCCCTGCATGCCAATCTGAAGGAAACAGGAAGGGCAACCTTCCTTAATATAACAGATCAGGAAGCACTTGATGCAGCTTTTTTGCTAACCCGTAAAGAAGGAATTATTCCTGCCCTTGAATCGGCTCACGCACTGGCTGCCCTGGATAAAAGGAGATTCAAGCCAGAAGCTACTGTTGTGATTAATCTCTCAGGACGAGGAGATAAAGACATGGAAACCTATATTAAACATATGCCCGATGAACAGAATTGATAAACTATTCGCAAATAAAAAAGATAATATCTTATCAGTATATTTCACTGCAGGATTTCCACAAGTGGACGATACCACAACCATTATTAAGGAACTTGAAAACAATGAAGTTGATCTGATTGAGATCGGGATGCCATTCTCAGATCCGATGGCTGACGGTCCGGTAATTCAGCAAAGCAGTCACCAGGCACTATTAAACGGGATGAGCCTGCACAAACTTTTTGATCAGCTCAAAGACATTCGTAAAATAGTGGACATCCCGCTGATACTTATGGGATACCTTAACCCAGTCCTTCGTTTTGGAATGGATGCCTTCCTGAGTGAATGCAGTAAGACAGGGATAGACGGCATTATTTTACCTGATCTACCCTTGCTGGAATATACCACCAATTATGCTGCCCGATTTAAACAACACGATGTTCACAATATATTTCTTATCTCGCCCCAAACAAATGAAGACAGGATCAGACTAATCGACCAGGCCGGTAGCGGGTTTATTTATATGGTTTCTTCGGCTTCCATAACAGGGTCAAGAAAAGGAATCAGTGAACAGCAAAAAGCATATTTCAGCAGGATTCAAAACATGAATTTGAAAAATCCAGCACTAATTGGTTTTGGGATTTCAGACCATGAAACATTTAGTACTGCCTGTGAATATGCACAGGGAGCTATTATTGGTAGTGCCTTTATTAACGCAATTTCTGATAAAACAAACCTGCAGGAATCTATTAAAGGTTTTATCCAACATATAAAAAATGATAATTAACTATATATCTGGCTGTTATTTTTATCTCTACAGTGCACAGATTCTTTCTCCATAAAGGAATATCCTTCAGGTTTGTTAGTTGTTGATTTTTCACTAAATTCGATTGCTTAAAATAATTTGAACAGGTATAACTTGTATCCTGTTAAGAATGCACCATCCCGTTATGAGAAAAATTAACAACCCATTTGCCGGCCGGCCATCATATAATTGCTTTGGCTGCAGTCCGGATAATCCCCATGGTCTTCACCTGGAATTTTTTGAGGATGGAGAGGAAGTGGTTTGTAACTGGACACCAGAAGATAACCTACAAGGGTATGACAAAGTATTACATGGTGGCATACAGTCGACCTTAATGGACGAGATTGCCAGCTGGACAGTTTATGTGAAAGCAAAAACCGCCGGCGTTACCGCCAGGATGGAGGTTAAATTCAGAAAACCGGTATTTGTTGATGCAGGTCCGCTGACAGTACGTGGCAAAATCATCAGTCAGAATAAACGCATTGTAACCATTTACACCCGGTTGTTTGATGCTAACGGGATCTGCTGCGCTGAGGGCAAAGTAGACTATTTTGTTATGCCTCCTGACCAGGCAAAGGAAAAGCTGAATTATCCGGGTTATGAAAGATTCTTTGAGTAGTCAGCAGGAAAGAAATAACATTTAACAAATCAGTAAAAGAACAGATATATATGACTTATAATTTTGATGAAATTGTTTCAAGAGAGAATACCAATTCAGTTAAATATGACATTCGGGCAGAATTATTTGGAAAAGAGGATGTGATACCCATGTGGGTAGCTGATATGGACTTCAGAACTCCTGATTTTATTATAAAGGCAATAAAAACCCGACTTGAACACGAAATTCTTGGCTATTCTATTAAACCAGGCAGTTATTACGATTCAATAATAAAATGGCTTGACAGACGACACAACTGGGATATTAAAAAAGAATGGATCAGTTTTAGTCCGGGAGTGGTGCCGGCTCTCAATATGTCGGTAATGGCCTATTCCCGGCCGGGCGATAAAATCATTCTTCAATCTCCGGTATATCATCCGTTTTATGCAGCAATAGAAAATAACGGACGCCGTATTGTAGACAATCCTCTGCGTCAGGAAAACGGGCGCTATTATTTTGATTTTGATGATCTAAAGAAGAAAATTGATGCAGACGTGAAAATGTTGTTCTTATGTAATCCGCATAATCCGGTCAGTCGTGCTTTTACAGAAGATGAATTGAGTGAGCTGGCAGCAATTTGTCTTGAGAACAACATTCTGATCATTGCGGATGAAATTCATTCAGATCTCATTTTCCCGGGATACAGGCATATTCCCATGGCAAGCCTTTCTGATGACATCGCTGAAAATACCATTACCTGCATGGCACCATCCAAAACATTCAATCTGGCCGGCATGTCCACTTCTTTTCTGGTCATTAAAAACAGGGAATTGCGACATCGCTACAACAAAGTGCTGGATCAGGTCCATATTAGTTCCGGAAATCTGTTTGGAACAGTTGCCCTTGAAGCAGCCTATACTGGTGGTGATGAATGGTTGGGGCAACTTATGACTTACTTGAAAAAAAATGCAGAACTTGTCAGAAATTATTTGAGTGAAAATATTCCTGAAATAAAACTTACTGACCCGGAAGCAACCTATCTCTTGTGGCTTGATTGCAGGGAACTAAAGATGAATGCTAAGAAGCTAAAGAAATTCATTATACATGAAGCAGGACTTGGCTTGAATGACGGGGCAATGTTCGGCCCGGGAGGCGAAGGCTTTCAACGCATGAATATTGCAACTCCGGCTGGTATTGTTGAAAAATCCCTCCAACAACTCAAAAATGCTGTTGATAAGATAAAAAGCTAATAAAAAAAGTAACTTTTTGATAAAATCCCGTATAATCAGTAGTTAAATTTTAAGGGTTTTAGCAGTTAATAAAATTATTAGGTATTTTTAGTTGCCAATTATTCAAAAAATACAAAAATGAAATTTAGATTTTCTATTGCTTCCAAAATAAGCCTGGGGTTCGGGATATTAATCATTGCTTTTCTTATCAATGGTGCTTTAACAGTAAAGACGCTTAATAACAGCAGGAAGCTTAATGAAGAAATCACCAGTGTCTATACTCCGTCAGCCACTTATCTGAGTGATCTGTACGAAATGATCAACAACTCAGAAATGCTTATTAAAAGCTGGGTATATATCGACCGCAAAACAGAAACACCGAACAAACTCAAGCTCATTGAGATGCACACGACTAAATTTCCTGAGCTGAGGGATAAATTAATAAATATTTCTGAAAACTGGTCCGAGACCAATCAGAAAAGTATCCAGAAGATCCTGACTACCATTAACGATACATTATTCCCCATGCATCAGACAATCATGGATAAATTATCCACTTTTGAAAGTTACGATGATCCGATGGTTGTTTTTGAGATTAACCCGATGGTTGAGGAAGGTGGTGAGATCATCACTACTACTAAAAAGGTACTAAATAATCTATCAGTACTGATTGATAAACAAAACGCCCTTGTTGCCCAATCGAGGACACAGATGGACAATGCATTTGCACAATTCAAAAAGTCTGTGATCTGGATGGGTTTAATTATTGTACTTGTATCATTTCTTATTGCTGTAGTCACGGCAAGATCACTGGTACGTCCGATAAATTATATAAAAAGAATTCTGCTCAACATGGCAAAAGGGATATTGCCTGATAAAAAAATAAAGGAAGGCAATGACGAGATTGGTGAGATGAGTGTTGCGCTGAATTCACTGGTAACAGGCTTAAAGGACATCTCCAACTTCTCCGTAGAAATAGGGAAAGGCAATTTCGAGAGCGATTTCAGTCCGTTAAGTGATCAGGATATCCTGGGCAATTCATTAATCAATATGCGTGAAGAGTTGAAAAAAGCCGCCCAGGAAGAAGAAAAACGTAAACTTGAAGACTCACAACGTAACTGGGCTACTCAGGGTATTGCCAAATTCTCTGAGATATTGCGTCAGAACAATGACAACATGGAAGAGCTCTCCTACAATATCATCAGTAAACTGGTGAAATATATGGAAGCTAACCAGGGAGGCCTCTTCATTTTAAATAATCAGGATAAGGAGCATGTAATTATTGAACTTACCGCATGTTATGCTTATGACAGAAAAAAATTCCTGGAAAAACAGATTGAAGTCGGAGAAGGATTAATCGGAAGATGTGTGCAGGAAGGGGAAACAATTTATATGACCGAAATCCCCAACGACTATATCAATATTACCTCAGGTCTGGGAGGAGACAATCCAAGGTGTTTGTTAATCGTGCCACTGAAGCTGAATGATGAGATCT
>DASQZP010000913.1:0-10597 GCA_035638655.1 Bacteroidales bacterium | reverse complement strand
TAATTCCTTCACCCTCCGGTTCAAAAACATTCCCGATCATCCCGGTTCCGGAAAATATACCACCAGCAGGTATTGCTTCAAGCGTAAATGGATCAGTATTAGCACATACAGGGTTATCAGGAACAGTAATAATTATATCCGCAGAAGAATGGACACTAACCAAAGCAGTATCCGATCCGGTACAACCGTTCACGTCTTCATAGGTATAGTATATTTGTTGTTCCCCTGTCCCCGCCTGAGAAGGATAAAACACACCATCAATAACGCTGCTTCCCGAAAATATACCCCCTTCAGGAACAGCTGACAATTCAATTCCTTCATCATTTTCGCAGATCAGGTCAGGCAGTTTGCCTATTTCCGGTTGCGTTTCTGATACAACAATTATTTGGAGTGAATCTACTGACACACAAACATTATCAGAGATCTCAGCAGTTAGTATATGTTCTCCCGTGCCCGCTAAATCGGGATAAAATATATTGTCCAATACTCCGGGCCCGGAAACTTGAGTTTCTGCAGGACTGACAGGAAGAGACACGGGTGCAGCTTCCAGACAGAGGGTTTGCGCTGTTGTCAGGAAAGTTACTGGTACGGACCGGATTACTGTAATTGAGTCAGTGACCGATGTGTTACATCCCTCAGCGCTTGTAAAAAAATACTCAATAATATGTATTCCGCTACCTGCTGTTGCAGGATCAAACAGCCCTTCTGTAACGCCGGCACCAGTAAAAACACCTCCGGAAGGTTCAGCTAAAAGATTAAAAGAGGATTCATTCATACATATCTGATCAGGCAGATTCAAAAATTTCAAATCCGGTATTTTTGTTATTTCAATAATAGCAGTATCAGATGCAATACATCCATATGAGCTCTCATATACATAAATTATTGTTGTAGTTCCCGGATCGACCATCGAAGGATAGAAAATTCCATCAAAAACACCTTCACCTGAAAAAGTTCCCTCTGCAGGCGTTCCCGAAAGGATAACAGAATCGCTGTTCTGACAAATACTTCCGGGCAAAGAAACAATGGATACTTCTGGCAGCGGTTTCACACTGATTACAATACTATCTGACACAGAGCACAACGCTTCGGAATTTTCTGCAATGATCAGATGGTCACCTTCACCAGCTTGCGCCGGGTAAAATAAATTTTCCTGTAATCCATCCCCTGAAAGCATTGCATTAGCAGGATAAACCTCGATTTCAAACGGTTCTTCCCCGATACAAATTTCCTGACTTTCAGTAATCAGTTCAACCGGCATCTCTGACAGAACCGTTATAATATCAGATACTGAATCAACACACACGTTTAGGGTTGTATACACATAAGTAATCAAGTGGGCCCCCTCTCCTGCCAGTGCAGGATCAAAAGAATCACCAGTAACACCAGGACCTGAAAATACACCCCCGGATGGTAAAGCTTCCAATGGGACAGGTGAGGCTGAGGAACAAATTTCCTCTAGTTGGATTTCAAAAGTAATTTCAGGAACACCATAAACTGTTATGGTTAAGGAGTCGGCAGCAAAACAGCCCTCTTCATCAGTATAATCATAATATACTTTATGCTCACCTTCTCCGGCAACAGCAGGAATAAAAAGATC
Organism: Bacteroidales bacterium; assembly: GCA_035638655.1. Lineage (GTDB taxonomy): Bacteria > Bacteroidota > Bacteroidia > Bacteroidales > DASQZP01 > DASQZP01. Next base: position 8,997 of record DASQZP010000913.1, on the reverse strand, counting down.
TTCCTCAACACCCGTCCCGTAAAAAATTCCACCGGAAGGTTCTCCTGACAGATCAATTGTATCTCCCATACATGAAGTTGTTGCTGAAGCAGTAATTTCTGTAACCGGCAACTCCTGAATGAGTACTGATTTAGTTATTGCAGAAATACAAGAATTCTCGTCTGTATAAGTATAGGTAATGTCTGTAGTTGGATCATCAATAGATGAGGGGTAAAAAATATTTCCCGCAATTCCTGTGCCTGTAAATTGACCACCTTCAGGATCGCCCGTCAAAAGAACAGGTTCAGCATCTTTACAATATGAATCTTCAAGATTTAGTATGCTGACTTCAGAAAATCCGTAATTCGTCACCCGTTTAGTAAGGCTGTTATTATCCGGATTCGGATCATTATCACTGATTGCTGAAACCCGGATCGTATAATCCCTGTCTTCTGACAGATCAACAGCAGTCTGAAAAATATAATAAAAGATATCATCCGGAGAAATCCCCTGTTGCAGCGTAAACTGCTCATTAGCCAGGATATTCCCATCTACTGCAAGTTGCATAGCCACTTGCTGTCCTGCTGAAAGAGTAACCGGACCATTATTTTGTATCTCCACCCTCACCTGTTCATTTGAAAAGAGCTGGCAATCTGATACAGGATCAGTTATGTTATTAACTGACAGGTCAGATGAAGGGATTACTTCTCCAGTCAGATTGATATTGTCGATTCCTGCCCCCATCCCCCAGACATACTGGTCATCATAGCTGAATCCCAACAATATCCGATCCCGGAACATCTCAGCAGGAAGATTAATTTGATGGGATATCCAGACAAAAGAAGCAGGTAGATTCTCAAGTTCATGCCATTCTTTTTCACTTTCAGTTTTATACATCAGCTTCAATTCATCGATAGCCCCATAAATACCATTTATCAACAAATAATCAAATGACAACGTTGCAGAAGTACACCGGGAAAGATTAAATGCAGGTGTAATGGCAATGTCAGCAACATGCATGCCTTTGCCTGCAGAATATGAGTCAATACCAAAGAAATAGCCGTTATTGCCCTCATATTCGACATAATAATTAGATAGTGAAGCTAAATTACCTCGTCTCCAACCCGCATCAGATGATTTAATCTGCCAGTACGCTCCGTCATTTTCAAAATCCGCATTATAGGGAATTCCCAGGGACGGAGCTGGTACGATACTTTTCACATTAGTAGGCAGGCTCAGATAACCTGAATTATAAAAGGCTTTAATATAATATGCATATTCAATATAATCGGAAACAGTAAGATCAGTGTAAATTGTATCGGTAGTTTCGGCAAGTAAGACCTCATCCCTGTAAATATAATATTTTGAAGGCGTACTGTTTGGGGGTGCTTCCCATGACAGTGCCACCAGATTGTTGCCCCCGGTAGCAGATAAATTTGCAGGAGGTAGTATATTTTCCGGAACACTTTGCCCGGATACCAGAAGACTGAAAGTCTGAAAACTTTCTAACAAATTGCCTTTATGGGTAATCACTATTTGATAGATACCTTCTTCAGGGAGATTAATCAGAATTTGTTCAACATTATCGCGGCTGTTTACTCCCTTTTGTGCCGGATTAGAAGGCTGTTCCGGATCAAGGACCCAGGGAAAAAAGGTGCTGCCGTCTCCTGACTTTTCAATTCGTATATCCAGGTCATTAACCAGTCGGGGAGTTCGGTCATTGAGCACCATGTCTGCAGGCTCACCAGCAGGATCTGTCCAGCATAATGTTACTTTCAGTTCATTTGTTCCTGCAGCTACTTCAATTGGTATTGTAAGGGTCTCATTCTCTTCCAGCGATTCTTCAACAATAAAAGACCCACCGGACCTGGCATTAGCCTCCAGCATTTCAGCTGCTTTCATGGTATTCATGAGACCCCATCCATAAATATAATCTGGTCCCGGTGCAACCCCGGCTTCATCAGCAGTATGAATCAGTAAACCTTTTATAGTGGAAGAACGTAATTTTACACCAGGCTGAAGTTTTTCATGCAATTCATTCAACAAAAGCACAGAACCAGTTACCGACGGAGCAGACATAGAGGTTCCGCTCATATATCCATATGCATCTTCTCCGTCAGACAGTGCAGAATAGAGGGCTATGCCATTGGCCACCAGATCAGGTTTAATTCTTCCGTCATCCGTGGGGCCCCAGGAACTAAAATCGGTAATAATCACATCATTGGAAGCAACATACCCCTCCGGAATATCCTCTACGGCACCAACTGTCAAAATATTTTTTGCCCCTGAAACCGGACAAAGACAATCGAACCCGTCGGTTCCCCCATCCTGCTCATGGTATTCAGAACAAGCTACCCAGTCATCCTCCCAGTCGAGATGTTGGAATGGTTGCAGAGGAGGTATATCATTCCGTTCATTACCGGCCGATTTAACAATCAAATAATAAGGAGCATTGTAACAGATTTCATCTACATCCCGTGCCTCCTGGTCATAGAGTCCGAAACGGTAATCCTCTGATGAATTTACAGAGGTATTCCCATACCAGTACCAGGTATCCGTCCCGGTATCATGATACCATCCTGTTATAGGTCCGTATGAATGATTTGACAATGTAAGACCATCAGCAGCAGCCCAGGCCATCTCAGCATAATCATTGCCGAAATCATAACTGATCACTGTAGCTTTTGGAGCCATCCCATGTGCTTCTCCGGATATACCCGCTGCGACCATAGTGCCTGAAACATGGGTGGCATGTGCGCTATAATCCAGTAGGTCATTGGCAGGAATTATTCTATTTATTTCAGTTTGCTTAAATTCTCTGTGGTCCAAATAAACGCCCCCTCCATCCCAGATACCCGTAGCCTGATTTTCTCCTGTTAAAGTATATGCAAACGCAGGGTTATTCCAGCATTTGTCCGTAGAAATGGTACGTGCTGAATTTAAATTATGTGTGATATAATAAACCGGTCGTCCATGCTCGAAACGCTGTAATTCAACAACAGTTCCTCCAGGGGTTATCGTCCTGAAAGGTATATTTAACAGTTTTGCAAGAGAATCGGCATGTTTTTTCTGATGTTGGAACTTTTTATTGAATTGTCTGCCAAGGCTGTCCAGTTTTTCTTTCTGCTGCCGGGTTGGCATATTTCTTTTTTGTTGTCCTGATACCGGATCCAGGATAAGCAGGCAAAAAAATATATATAGTATGGGAATGTAAAAGTTGCGCATCATTCAGACTTTTCAAACAGACCAGCTAATAATAATTCTGAAGAATTGAAAGAAAACCAACTACCCGGAGGATAGTTGGTTCTCAACAATATAACTGCAACACCATCACTAAGATTATGGTGCCGGGGTGTAATCCGGCAGAAACCTGATATTTGAATCTCCATGTACAAAGTCCAGCACCTGGACTGCATCATCAGCAGCCAGCATGAACCCGGAAACCCTGTTCGCAGCCATATCACCCCAGCGATAAGTAAACATTTGGGGTACTCCGGAAACCTTGCCTTCCATCAGACGCCACAGTGAGTATACCGGTCCGTTGGAATGGCCATACTCATCTACAGGATAATAAGTATTGTCCCAAACCAGGAATTGCACATAACGATTTCCATATGTACCTTCTCTGTCATAATTAAACTCTTTGCCTGTTCCGTCACAATCACCAAAATTCCAGTAATAAGTGGAATCGTGATTAAAATCATAATCATGCTTATTCAATATTGGATTTAGCCCAACAGCATCAATAAAGCCGTTGATATAAACAACTTCATCAATACTTATTGTGCCTGTTTTATCTGATCCGGCTGCCAGACAGGAAGCAGAAATCAGCATCGGATCAAAACCGTACTGTTTTAAGAATGACAGCCTGTTGGCTGAGCCATCCGGGAGATCTTCAAACATATAGCGCATCAGATACTGATAGATCGCCATATTTTCCCTTGGTGAGTCAATCGTTTTGGAAACATTTTCACCAAGCGCTGCATCAAAATAGTTGGAAGTAAGCCGGCCACAGAAATCCAGGGTAATCACTGCTCCTGGTTGTGTTAATGTTTTCATGGCTTCTCCAAAAGCCTGATCCAGTACTGATTGTGGGGATCGTACAATATTCAGCCTTCCAAAATCAACTTCAATGGCAGCTTCCGGATTAACCAGCTCTCCTTCGGCATCCAGCGCCAGGGGAGCATTGCTTTCATCCACTGGTTGTACTACCCATAATACAGAATCTATTTTTTTCATGATGGGCACACCATTATCTGTACGTAACAGTACATACAAATCGCCATAATCACCACCACGGGTTGTTCCCGATTCATCATTGCCTTTGATGTGGTTATTGGCATCGGTATTACCACCTGCCCAGGCAGGCCGGTCAGAATCTTCATCCACTTTGGTGTCAAAACCAGTACGGCCGCCTCCGTACCTCTCACATTGGCTCAACAAAAGGCCTGAGCTAATCAACAGGATCATCAGATAAATTTTTCTCGTTTTCATAATAAGTAGGTTTTAAGGGTTAGTAAATAATATTCGGGATTGGCACGTTCTTTATTTCCTGATGGTTTAATAATAAAGTTACGAAGACCATCAATCGATGTCAATACAATAAAGGATTACTATGATGACCGGCAGGAGGGCTGTGTTTACTCTAAAGAGATATTTTACATCCTACTTTTGGGGTATATAGATAAACCCATAAATGGGTAAACTAAAAGGAAAGTTTTTTAACTATGTGCCTCAGCTTTTTTATAAGGACAGAATTGACAGAAGGTAGTATTTTCGAAATCAACCAGGTTATTTCTGCAAGCATAGCGAATAATAGAGATAAGATTACGGGTATCCAGTTTTTTCATCATATTTTTCCGGTGCGTTTTTACCGTTGCTTCACTTATTTTCAGTTTTTTTCCGGTCTCTGCATTTGAAAAACCTTCAACCAGTAATTTCAGGATTTCTTTTTCCCGGGCAGTTAACAGGTTATTCTGTGAATGATAAGAATCTTTGTATTCATTTAATAACAAGGTAGTAACAGCAGGTGAATAATAATTCTCACCATTTTTTATTTTATCGAGTGCCTGTATAAGATCGGCTTCACCAGAATTTCTTAACAAAAAGCCACTGATTCCTGAATCAACCAGCTCCTTTATCCCTCCGTTCTTAATAGCAGAAGAAATCAGGAGAACAGGCAATTGATCTGAATTTTCCCTCAACATACGAATATATTCCAGAGTTTTTTTCCCCGGATAATTATTTAGTATCAAAAGAATATTTGCGTGATTATTAAAACTATGACTGTAAGACAGCCGTTCCAGTGATATGCCACCAACAACCTGATATCCTCTGAATGAGTTTATTAATGCGGAAAGACTTTCAAAAATAAGCCTTTCATGATAGCCAATAAATATATTGGTTACTTTATTCTCCATGAGCCAACCCGTTAATTTCTTAGATAATATACAAAAAAATATTCAGTTAACGATGGCGCTAAATAGTTTTACATAACATCTTTTGTATAATTTACATAAACTAATATGTAAATATGTTAAAACAGGCAACGAACAACATAATTAGTGTCTGTCCATAATGTCCGATAACTGCGTTGTTGGGAAAAAATAAATTTATCAGCAACATTTTTCCTGGTATTCGGTATCATCAAAAGTATTTTCGATCTGTAGCGTAGTATGATCAATCCCAAATTTTTCATGCAGCTTTTTTCTTACTTCGAAGATAAAATTATCCGTATTGCCTTCAGGCACTATCAGATGGGATGTCAGCGCCACCTGGGTAGTACTCATGGCCCAGATATGCAGGTCGTGCACGTCTTCCACCGCCTTAAAGGAGAGCAGGAAATCCCGAACCTCTTCCACATCTATATTTTTGGGTACTGCATCGAGTGCCAGGTTGAGTGAATCGATGAACAATCGCCAGGTACCCCAGAGAATGACCACAATGATGACAAAGCTCATCACAGAATCGATCCACCGGATACCCAGTGTTTCAATGAGCAATCCGGCAATTACCACACCGAGGGATACTCCGGCATCGGCAGCCATATGAAGAAAAGCACCGCGAATATTCAGGTCTTCGCGCTGCCCCTTCATAAATAACAAGGCAGTGGCGGTATTGACCAACACACCGATACCAGCCACGATCATGATGGTATTGCCGGCCACAGGTTTCGGATTCTTTAATTCATGCCAGGCATCCCATCCAATGGCAATCACAGCACCAAACAATAACATCGCGTTAAAAAGTGAAACCAGCACTGTTGTTTTACGCAGCCCGTAGGTATACTTACCGACAGGTTTTCTGGCAGCCAGGCGGGTAGCCATCCAGGCAAAGACAAGGCTCAGCACATCGCTGGCATTATGACCGGCATCGGCCAGCAATGCAGACGAATTAGCCAGTAAACCAAATATAACTTCTACTGCTACAAAAGCTACATTTAGCCCAATGCCTATGGCAAAGGCCCTCCCGTAATTCGTATGTTGATGTGTATGATCGTGTGCCATAATTTTTTAAATAATAAGTGAATGATTCAGTCCCTTTAATTAAACAAATAAATCATCCACCGCATAAAGTATTTAAATTAACGATATTACCAAAGCAACATTACAATTCAAAGTTAATTTATAAACTCATTTGCCCTGGTTAATATTATATATTTTAACTATCGGGAATCATGTATATAACTTGTTTTACGATTGTAATAATCTTGTAAATCGCATTAAGTTAACGTTTTTTAAGATTATCTATTTCTTTATATACAGTTATTTGTCTTCAAGCCAGACGGGCTTTTACTTTTTCCAATCCCTGTCCGCCGAACAGGTTCTTTGGAAGGCGGGGATGAAAAAGTAAACCAAAAATCTTGAAAAGCCAAGGCTCCCCACTAGCCACGGCCGACCCAAAGTCGCGGCTTTTCGGCCACCGCGCCCTACTAATAGGCATATGTCAAAATTAGAAACCTTTTACAAATTATACATTAACATTAATAATGCTTTATTTAGATTTCTATATAAATCATTTCCGATAGTCATATTATAATATTAATATGATTGATATTCGACACAAAGAAAGAACAATGCCAAACTTATTTCTCAGGATGCAATACACTTTCTCCCCGCTGGCCGGTACGAATACGAATTGTTTGTCCAACTTCTGAAACAAAGATAATCCCGTCACCAAAATGCCCTTCTCCGGTACGTGCATTTTCTTCGATGCAAGCCAGCACTTTTTCAACTTTTTCATCCGGCACAACAACCTCAAGTTTAACACGCCTAGTGAGCCGCACATCCTTACGATCCCTGGTATGTCCCCAGCCCTGTACCTCACTTATAGTGAGTCCCGGACTGTCGGGTAAATTCTCAATTGCGTCAATTACTTCATCTACTTTAGTAGGCCGTATAATGGCTTTTATTTCTTTCATGTCGATAGTTTAAATGTTAATTTTCTCACTACGATGCTATAAATTTACTGAATTCAATAAAACCGGCGCACCTGCCTGCCTAAAAATGTCAGAACAGGCAGGCACACCAGCTATTAATCTACTTTCTGTTAAAGTTCAACTTCCTTTACAGGTGGCACAAACCACTTGTAAATACCCGGCAACACTATCAAGGTAAGTAAAGTGGAAGTAATCAGACCTCCAACCACAACCATGGCCAGCGGGCGTTGTACATTCGAACCTATGTCACTGGCCAGCAGCAGGGGGATAAGCCCCAGGATAGTTGTCATGGCCGTCATCAGTACCGGACGTAGTCGGTTTTCAGCTCCTGTTAACACAGCCTGCCGGACATCCATTCCTGATTTTCGCAGCTGATTGATATAATCAACCAACACCACTCCATTCTGCACAGCTACTCCAAACACAGCTATAAACCCGACCACTGCAGGTACCGAAAGATATAATCCGGAAAAAAACAGGGCAAAGATCCCTCCCAGCAGTGCAAAGGGTACATTGGCAATGATGAGTGTCGCATACCGTAAGTTGCCAAAGGCAAAGAACAGCATCAGGAAGATCAGTCCAAAAGTGATGGGTATCACAACAAACAAACGTTTCATGGCCCGTTGCTGGTTTTCAAACTGACCACCATACTCAATAAAATAACCTGCCGGCATGTTTACTTCAGTTTTCACAGCCTTTTGTATTTCCTGCACCACACTGCCCATGTCGCGTCCGCGTACATTTAACTGAACGAAGATACGACGGCTGGCCTTGTTCCGGGAGATCATCTTGGGACCGGTGAACACGCTGATATCAGCTACCTGATCAAGTGGCACAATGTTACCTGAGGCAGTCTTAATCGCTAATTCCCGGATAAGGTCGAGCCGGTTACGCTGATCTTCCTGCAGACGCAGGTAAATATCAAAACGCCGGGTTCCTTCAAAGACCTGACCGGCAGACTGTCCGCCAATAGCTGTCTCCAATGTACTCAGCAGATCATCTACCGAAATACCAAGCCTTGCCAGTTCCGCACGATCGGGGATAACTTCAATCTGTGGTTTTCCGCTCTGTTGCTGCATTTTCACATCTACAGCGCCGGGAATTCCCATGCAGATTTCCTGAACCTGTCTGCCAACCATATTTAATTCATCCAGATCAGTACCGTAAATACTGATGGCCACTTGTGCCTTAATGCCAGTCATCAATTCATCAGTTCTTAGCTGAATGGGCTGAGACATATTATTGGCCAGTCCCGGTACTTTTTCCTTCAGTCTTTTGGCAATGTCAGACTGCAACTCTTCATAGCTTCTCCCGGTGGTCCATTTCTTAAGTGACTGCAATGGTATAACAGTCATTATCACATTCACCGGTTCCGGATCACCACCAATCTCAGCACGACCCACCCGGGCATAAGCCCCTTTCACTTCAGGAAATTCCATTACCACCTGCTGGATTTGCTTTGCATATTCTACTGTTTTGGTGAGATTGGCACCAGGGGGCAGTGTTGAACGCACCACTACGTCACCTTCCCGCAGGGTAGGAACGAATTCTGTCCCGAGGAAAGGGAACAAAGTCAGGCT
>DASQZP010000912.1:0-2365 GCA_035638655.1 Bacteroidales bacterium | reverse complement strand
AACCTTATAGGTGGAATGGTCAAATTTTCCACCGGCATGCAGGGTACACATTACCAATTCCAGCGCTGATACCCCTTCGGTCGGGTGCATCTCGGTCGGGATACCACGGCCGTTATCTTCTATACTTGCGGAACCGTCTTGGTTAAAAATCACCTTTATCTGTGAACAATACCCTGCCAGCGCCTCATCTATGCTGTTATCTACTACTTCATAAATCAAATGATGAAGCCCCTCTTCCGCTGTATTGCCAATATACATGGAGGGTCTCTTTCTTACTCCCTCTAAACCGGAAAGAACTTTTATATTGCCGGCTCCATATTCTTTTGTTTTTTCTTCCACTTTGATAACCTTGGTATGATAATTTTGTTTAGATGTTTTATAGATTTTTTATTAAATTTTCATCGGCATAATTATACTTAAATACCCAGGATCATCATCACCTTCTATTAAAAAAGGAGTGTTCTCTGAGTTTAAATAACCTTTTATTTTATCGCTATTCATTACTTGTAATGATTCAATAAAATATTTTACATTAAATCCAATAATTAAATCTTCGCCTGAATATGATATTTTTAAATCTTCATTTCCACTTCCAATTTCTAGATCTTGAGAAGTTAAAGTTAACAAATTTTCTTTTAAAGAAAATTTGACAGAACTATATTCATCATTGCTAAATAAATTTACTCTTTTTAAGGCGGCAATAAAATCAGACTTATTTATTTCTATAAATTTATCTTTGTTAATTGCATTTACAATATTTTTATAATTTGGAAAGTCTCCGTTAAGAAGCCTTATAATCATCAGTGTATTTTCTGTTTTTAAAACAGCTTGTTTTGCATCAAAACCTATTTCAATAAACTCTTTTTTTTCGCATATTTTTTTTATTTCTAAAATTCCTTTTCGAGGGATTAAAATAGTTTTTTCACAATTAAGTTTGCTTATATCTGTATCAACTTCTCTTTCCATCAAAGAAAGACGATGGCCGTCAGAAGAAACAAATCTTATATAATTTTTATTATCTTTAACCTCTTTTTCAAATAAAGCGCCGGTTAAGTTAAATTGGGTTTCACTTTCTGTAGATATGGCAAAAACTGTTTTTTCAATTATCTCTTTTAAAGCATCACTTGGGACTGTTACTAATATTTCTTCGTTAAATTCCGGAAAATTTGGGTATTCTTCACTGTCTGTGCCTGCTAATTTATAATTCCCAGAATTTGTTATTATTTTGACCCAGTTATTTTCTGATAACTCTATTTTTATATTTTGGTCTGTTGTTTCTCTTATTATCTCAAATAGCTTTTTGGAAGGCAGGGTTATTGAACCAGGAGTAAGTATCTCTGCCGGTATTTTTATTTTTATACCAACCTCTAAGTCCGTAGCAGTCAAGATAATGGAATCAAAATCTGTTTCCAAAAGAATATTAACAAGAATTGCTATGGTACCTTTTTTATTTGTAATGTTTTGCAAGGAGCTTAGACCTGCATACAAATCATCTCTGGCAATGTTTATAATCATAGTGAACCCTTATAATATGCTTGAGTTGTTTTTATGTGATTAATAAGTATTTATATATTTTAAAAACTTATTTTTATTAACCATGTTAGTATGTTAAAAACTAAATTAGTTAACTGAATTTATTGCTTATTTTATATCTATTATTCTGTTTTTTATTTGTCTGTTTCTCTAGCTTAATAAGTTTTCAACAACTTATTAAAAGCTTTTCAAGATAAGTTGTAATTTGGATATTAGATGAGCATAAGAGGTCAAAAGTACTGTGGAATGTACTCATAATCGCTTAAATTTATTGGATAATTACATTTAATTATTTTTTTCCATCCAGTGTTGGTAGAGATGAACTTGTTAATTAAATGATAATTTTAGAAATAGACGCATTTGTACTACTGCGCGACACCCCGGGTATGATTTTTTTTGGATAATTTGGATAATTTTTATAAGCCTGTTTTAAGCTAATTATATTTAGTTCATAAACAAAAAAATTACAACTTAATTGCTTGTCTTAGGGATGGAAAATAAAAAGATATTTAGCCGGATTTATGAAGAATTAGCCCATGTATTTAGTGAGGCTATAAATGATAAAATTTTTCCGGGCGCGGTTGTTGGTATAACCCTTTTTTCCGATGCGAGAAAAGAAAGTTCTTTTTTTTCATTTGGAGGTATTAAATATGGTGGACAGCCTATGAGAAAAAATGTTTTTTTTGATCTGGCCTCTCTAACAAAACCTCTGGCTACTACTCTGGGGATATTATCCCTGATTAAAAATAGAGAGATATGTCTGGATGATTATTTATCGGATCTTGTTGAAAAAGATATGCCGGATGATAAAAAACTTATAAAATTGAAGCAT
>DASQZP010000911.1:0-2404 GCA_035638655.1 Bacteroidales bacterium | reverse complement strand
GCACCGCATCAGCGCCTGCCAAAATCATCTTGATAACATCCTCTCCTGTATAAATTCCGGAATTGCTGATTATGCTGCCTTTGACTACACCATGAAGCAAGCCGGCAAAACGCAGTGGCAGCTGATTGTCGTATGGACTACTTAAATGGAAATCAGTAACATGTTTCTGATCCTGAATGTCAATATTTGGCTGGAATAATCTGTTAAACAGTACAAATGCATCTACTCCGGCTTTATCCATTTCAGTGATTACATTGAGCGGATTGGCATAAAACGGACTAAGTTTAACACTGATGGGTATTGAAACCGCTTTTTTTACTTCTTTTAATACTTCAATTTGTTTTTTCTCAATATCGGCGCCAGTTTCATCAAAGGTTCGCGGAACAGCATAAAAGTTCAGCTCAATGCCGTCTACACCCGTTTCCTCAATTTGTTTGGCATATTCTACCCAGGTTTCCTTATAAATGGCATTTAAACTTGCAATCAGGGGGATTCCAATACTTTCCTTTGCTTTTCGGAGGTTTACCAGGTGCTCCTTCGGACCGGCATGCTCAATGTCAGGGAAAAGATTGATCATTTCTGCATGCCGTTCATTGTATTCCGACAATTCATCCTGAAGCTGGTCACCTTCCAGCTGAATCTGTTCTTCAAAAAGCGACTTATATACAATTGCGCCTGCTCCTGCCTCCTCAGCTTTCTTAAGATTGTCAGGATTGGTTACAAGATTACTTGCTCCAATGATGACGGGATTCTTTATTTCAATCCCCATGTACTTGGTTTTTAAATTGGCCATTTTCAGTTCTTTTTAAATAATGATTATTCGAATTTAGTTATAAGCTTTGTTTATTAGGGTATTCTGCTACTTTGTTTTCTAATTTTCATCTTTCTTCTAACTTTTGTCTATATAAAAACAATTGGATGCCGGGAAAAGTTTACACAGCCATGATCTAATCTGAATGTTTGGCCATTAATAATCTATAATTCACCAAAAAATGGTAATTGTAAGTAAGAGAATTGTTTGTAAAATTAAGTTTTGAGTCCACTCCGAAAAGTGCTTTATTAAGTAAAACTGAAAATCAAAATTTGCCCCTTACCCTAAAGGCAGGGTGTCAGATTTTCAGCTATTTCACCCTTTAGGGCTCGGGGCAAAAAATAGCTGAAAATCTTGGTATTGGCTTTTCGGAGTAAACTCAGCTTTGACTGAAACAATGATGTAAAGATCAATATTTCATTTCTCTCTGATATTTTAGTATATTTACTGTAGATAGAAGGTGCCCCCTCCATTAAATGATTCATCATGACACTAAACGAAAACTTGAGGCATATGCCTTTGCTCAGGTTGCTTGTGCCTTTTCTATCGGGAGATATTTTGGGGTTAGCTATAAAATTTGAGCTGCCCGTTATTCTGCTGCTTGTCGCTTTGACATTTATAACCATCTATCTTTTTGCAGAAAGAAAAATATTCAGTAGTGCAGTATCTTACAGGTTCAGGTGGACGGGAGGGCTGCTGGTTATTGTCTGGCTGCTGTTATTTGGTTTTCTTACCGGGCATCAGGCTGTTGAAAATATTACCTTAAAAAGTGCAGTTGAAAAAGAAAAATCATGTATTTGCAGTGCGGCTGCTAAGGAAACAGTTAGCGTTTCAGAAAAAGGAAGCGCAATGATACTTAAAATATTGAAATGTGATGCTGATTCCTCTTTTGAGGATAACCAGGTGTTGGCTTATTTTGAGAAGGATTCATCAGTGCAGATGCCAGGTATCGGTGACAGAGTATTGTTCAAAGGTTTTATCAGGGAGTTATCCAGGCCAACAAATCCTGCTCAGTTTAATTATAAGCAATATATGTTCTATCACAAAGTGGTATTGCAGACATATATTTCACCGGGAAATTACAGGATAACTGATAGCGCTGATTTTTTCTTACTTCGCAGAAATGCTGCATCAATCAGAGATAAGGTAACAGCCATCTACAGAAAATACGGCATAGTTGGACAACAATTTGCTGTACTGGAAGCTCTTACACTGGGAGATAAGAATGAGCTCGACAAAGAAACAGTTTCTGCATTTGCAAAATCCGGAGCTATGCATGTGCTGGCCGTATCAGGGCTTCATACGGGAATCATTTATCTTGTATTTGCTTTTTTATTGAAATTTCTGGACCGATCCCGTTTCACACGGATTATTAAATTTATGTTGCTGCTACTGGTGCTTTGGGCCTATGCTTTCTTAACAGGTTTATCTCCTTCGGTGACCAGGGCTGCATTTATGTTCTCGTTTCTCGCTGCAGGAAAAGTATTGAACCGGAATGGGAATATCTATAATACTATCGCTGCTTCGGCATTTGTTTTAATACTCATTAACCCGTTTATTATAACTTATGCAGGTTTTCAGTTTTCTTATGCA
>DASQZP010000910.1:0-3756 GCA_035638655.1 Bacteroidales bacterium | reverse complement strand
AGTCGCACTCCCATCGTGGATGATTTTCCCTTTATTTAACCGTATCACCCTGTCCGACATCTTAAATATCTCTGATATACTGTGACTAACCAGTATTGTTGTCAGTTTAAATTTTCGATGAACTTTCAGTATATAATCCTGTAGTTTCAATCTCATTTCAGCATCGAGTGCAGAAAGCGGTTCATCCAGAAGCAGTAATTCCGGTTTTCGTACAATAGCTCTTGCCAGGGCCGCTCTCTGTTTTTGTCCACCGGAAAGGGTTTGTGGATACCGGGCTTTTAAAGCCTCCAACTCCATTATTTCGATGACTTCTTTTACATAATCGGCATCATGTTTATCTTCGAGTGCATATACCAGGTTTTGTTCGATGGTCATATTTGGAAATAATGAATAATCCTGGAATACGAATCCGGCCTTCCTTTTCTGTGGTGGCAAATAATACCCGGTTTCCGTATCCGTCCACAACGCATCATCGACTTTAATATGGCCCTTCTCCGGTTTTAATAAACCGGAAATCATTCTCAAAATGGTCGTCTTCCCTGCCCCCGAGGGACCCTCAATCGTGATAAATTCCCCATTTTTTATCGTCAGGTTTACATCGAGTGGTAAATCCCCGTCTGCCGTATTAAGTGTCTTATATAATTGGAGGCTAATCAAAATCTTACTGATTTTAAAAACTTATTGTTTACGATATGTACGGATAACAAAATCAGAAAAGTGATTACAAACAGTACTAATGCGTAAATATTAGCATTATGATAATTGAGCGCTTCCACCTCATCGTAAATAGCGAGTGATGCCACCCGGGTCTTGCCCGGTATATTTCCACCTATCATCAAGACTACCCCAAATTCTCCTATCGTATGCGCGAAACTTAACACGATTCCTGTCAATAAAGCCGGTTTGATATTGGGCAGCAAAACGCTCACTAATGTTCTGAATTTTGATTTCCCCAACGTATAAGAAGCCTCTTTTAACGTTAGGGGCAAGCTTTCCAGACCGGATTGAATCGGGTTTACCATGAATGGGAGACTATAGATCATGGAGGCTATAATTAATCCTCCAAAAGAAAATATCAACCTAACATTGAATACTTCCTGTAATACATTTCCCGGAAAATGGGCGGGAGAAAAAGTCACCAGCAGATAAAATCCCAATACTGTTGGAGGTAATACCAACGGAAGACTGACAATTGCCGAAATAACAGGTTTTAATTTGAAATTATTTTCTGAAAGCCAGTAAGCCAGGGGAACACCGGCCAAAAATAATAAGACAGTGGTAGTTACCGCTAATTCAAGACTTAATATGATCGGTTGCAAATCAATCATTGGGAGCAATCATCACTTCGTTTGTTTTTATTAAAGCAGTAATCTTATTCGCCGTACTGAGTCCAAGTTGTTCCACGGCAGCGGAAGTGATAACGGAGCATATTTCATTCCCCTTGAAATCCAGCAAAACGCGGCTAAGTAAAGTACCTTTTTTGATCTCTTTCACAGTACAGTTCATCTTATTCTGCAAACTGATTACTCCGGAAAAATCCTTTGCAATACTTACTTCTGTTTCTTTAAACATTATGTTGATTCCATTTCCTTTTCGTAAGAAAGGCGCTGTTTCCGGGGTCTCGATTACTATTGCCTTCAGTAATTCACCATCTACATCCATCTCTAAAATGGACATATGGTTATCGCTGGCAACGTTTACTATTCTTCCGGTTAGCTTATTCATTGTATCTATAAAAGATGAAGTAAATATTCTACAAAAGCCTGCTCACTCCTATTACCTATATCTATTCTCACCCAAATCCCTGTTTTTTGTTACATCCGGAATTTTATAACCATAATTTTCCAGTATTTTCATTGCTTCTCCGGAAAACAGAAATTTATAAAATAATTGAGCTTCTTTTCGATGATGATTGAAACCGTAACTTAAAATAACACAACCCTGCTTTATGGGTTGATATGCTTCAGGTGGAATTTCTTTCCAGGTTCCTTTTCCAATCATGACAGGTGACAATACTACAGATTTTGCCGTGAATCCAACTTCGGCTGCTTTCGTTACGATATACTGATTAGTCGGAGATATACTTTCTCCGTAAACCAGTTTATCTGCAATTTGACTGTAGATTTTGAAATATTTTATGGCCTCGATTGTTGCGACTCCATAGGGGGCTGTCCGTGGATTTGCGAGGGCTATTTTATGTATATTATCTTTTAAAAGCTCCCGATAGTCATCCCCGAATGATATTCCCTTCTTCAAGGTCCATATTACAAGTGATCCGTAGGCATAAACTTTTGGAAATCCGGCAGCTTTTCCATTATTGTAAAGGACTTTCGGATATTTCATATCTGCCGAGATAAAAATATCATAAGGTGCCCCTTGTTGGATTTGTGCCGTTAGTTGTCCCGAAGATCCAATAATAACGTTTGTTTTTATACCTGTTTCCTTTTCAAATTTCGCCTTCAGGTCTTTCATAGCATATTGTACATTGGCGGCCACAGCAACAGTAATATCTGAACTCTGGGCAAAGACAGGTAAATCAACAATTGAGATTATAATAAATAAACTTACAATGAATAGTTTTGTTTTCATTTTTGCCCTAAGTCATTGAACAGGGTAACCTAAAATGCAATCTGAATATATAATAAGAAGGTATTCAGAGTTACAGAATATGCTGATATTTATGTTCTCTCATCCTTGTAAACTCTCAGCGAACCTTATGGTTACCGGTCTTTTAATAATGTTTTACTCTCTTGTTTGAAACTTTTACCAATATAATTAAATTATCATATAGTTTAATAAACATTTTATTTCATTCAAGAGAGAGAAAACCGGGACTGTTTACGATAATTGAACAATTATTATCTTCAGATTCTGGTACCTAAGGACGGTATGCTTTACTTATCGGACAAACACGGGCAAAAATTAAAGGTAAAAGACCTTACCAATAAGCGTTCAGAGAAACGAACTCTTTCAGCCGGGAAAAAAATCAGCCGGAAGCAATTTTTTCAACGTATCGGATTTATTGCATTAATACCTCTTGCGGGAGCATGGTTATCGACAACCGAACAAGCACAATTAAGCGATAAACGTTTAAAAACAATAAAGATTCCCGGTAATCTGGCAGAAGGAGTCACTTTTTTCGGTTCTGTAATAGTCTCAAAAAGAGATGACATTATTGAGATTTATTCATCGAAATGTACCCATCTCGGCTGCACCATCAATAAAATGGAAAACGGACATATGGTGTGTCCATGTCATGGTTCACAATTTTCTGACAATGGTCTGGTTGTTCAGGGGCCGGCGAACAAACCTCTTGAAAAATTACCTTTTACTATAAATGCCAAAACCGGGGAAATCATGGTTCATGTGGAGACCTGAAAACGAAAAAAACGGAAACACATCCCTGAGTAAAATTTTTAATTCTACCTACGGGCATATCTCATTTGCGGCATTCGTAATCGCGGCGGTATCGGGTATTTTATTAGCTATACCTTATAACGTATTAAACCCGCTCGATTCCCTCAGTTTCATGTTGATTACAAATCCCGGTGGTGTGCTATTCCGGAATATACACTACTGGAGTGCGCAGGTATTCCTGATTTTTTTTCTTCTGCATATCTATGATCATCTCCGCAAATTTACTGAACGGAAAGTTAAAACGGGTGTTTGGTTACGTTTAACATTTTCAATCCTTGTTACATTTTTTATTATGCTTTCCGGCTTTATCCTTAAAGGTGATGCCGACAGTATTCATGC
>DASQZP010000909.1:0-2400 GCA_035638655.1 Bacteroidales bacterium | reverse complement strand
CATCCGTGGCAGGCCTTCCGGACTTAATCCAATCTTCTTCTTTAAGAGGTGTTAGCTTATTTTTTTCATCGACAGATTCTACATATTCAATGGTACGAAGGAACCTGGCCAGCTCCTTGCCTTTCCTTTTGTCATTTATTTTTACTGAGAGCCACATAAGCTTCGGTTTAATCTTTCAAAATTACAAAAATAAAATGGCTTTATCAATTTGATGAAAAACAGGTAATATTAATAGAAGATAATTCACAGATGCTTTCTGTACCCAACTGGCGCGGACGTCCGCGTCCGTGCCTACCATGCCCACTAACTATAGTCTAAAGCATGAAAGCCACGGACAGCATGTCCGCGGCAGGCGGAAGCGGACTCGTGCGGTAGCGAAGGAAGTAAATAATATCACACGAGGGGACTCTTGCGGCAGCTGGAAGGGACAGAACTACCACTACAAAAAATTACGGTTCAGAAAATCCTGGAATCTGGCTTTGTATTGATCACTGACGGGTATGTATTTCTTACCGAAAACAACATGACTTCTTTCCACGGTCTCCACCTTATCCAGGTTGATAATATACGACCGGTGAACCCGCATAAAATGCTCAGCGGGCAGCTTTTCTTCCAGCGACTTAACAGAATTAAGAGACAAAACCGGTTTTGTCTCATTTTGCAGGTAAACCTTCACATAATCTTTCATCCCTTCGATATACAGGATTTCATGGAAATTGATCCGCCGGATCTTATACTCAGATTTGAGAAACAAGAATTCATTGTTGGCCTCCAGTGAAGGATAGGCTTGTTCTTCCAGTTCAATCAGGTGCTTTGCTTTATTTACAGCCGTTAGAAATTCCTGGTAGCTGAAGGGTTTCAGCAAATAGTCGATGGCATTCAGTTTAAATCCTTCTACAGCATACTTTTCATACGCTGTGGTAAAAATAATCTTCGTTCCCGGCTGCAGCGTTTTGGCAAAGTCAACGCCGGTAAGATCGGGCATCTGCACATCAAGCAGGATCAGGTCCACCGTTTCGCCGGAAAGAAAATCCACCGCATCAAGCGGGTTATCAAAAGCACCGGCAAACTCCAGAAAGGGGGTTTTTCTTATATAATCCGACACAAGTTTCAGAGCCAGTGGCTCATCATCCAGTGCAATGACCCGCATTTTTTTGGCAGCACTCATGTTGTTTCCAGTTTAAGTCGTGAAATGTATTCACCCGACTTTTCTTCAATTTTCAGCTCATGCCGGTCCGGATAAATCAGCCGCAGTCTTTTCTTCACATTTTCAAGCCCGATACCTCCCTGTTTATCTTTATCCGGCCTTTCCTGTTTTGTTATGCTGTTATGCACTTCAAAAATTATTTCGGTATTTTTCACTTCCATCAATATCCTGATAAATGACTTTTCCCGGTAACTCACGCCATGCTTGAAAGCATTTTCCACGAAAGGGATGAACAACAGGGGCGGGATCATCAGGTCGTCACAATCCTCAGGCAGGGATACTTCCAGTTTCACTTTATCACTTAATCTCAGCTTCATCAGGTCGATATAGTGATTCAGAAAAGCCACCTCATCATTTAACCTGGACCGTCCCTGCTCTGATTCATACAAGAGGTACCGCATCAGCTTTGAAAGCTTAAGGACGGCTTCCTGTGCTTCTTCCGTATCGATACCGATCAATGAATAAATGTTGTTCAGTGTATTGAAGAAAAAATGCGGACTGATCTGATTTTTCAGAAAGGCCAGTTCCGAATTCAGTTTTTCTTTCTCAAGCTCTTTTCGCTCTTTCTCATTTTGTGCCAGTCGTTGCATCACACCCAGACCCAGGGAGAACCCCATTATCAGTATGGAGGTATAGAAATAGCCCATCAGTCTGAACTGCTTAATAGGCGGTTTTACCAGATTTTTGCCTTTATTCAGTTCCTGCATTACTTTTTCGAACTGCTGATCACGTACCTTGTCGAAAAACACATTCTCATTCAGGTACCAGAGCAACAAACAAACGAAGATTATTAACGCTGTAGCAATGATGAAGTACCAGGCCTTATTCTCTTTGTAAAAGAAACGGGGCACCAGCCAGAGGTAGTTGAAATAAAACAGAGAACCATAAATGGCAGTATTAAAATAAAACTGGTTGAGAAAATGACCGCTTCTGTTCCCGTAACTGGTCATCAGGTAATGGGGAAGAATCACGATGATTGTCCATGCCAGTAAATGCAATATCAGTGTTAACCGCCGGTTTGAATGAAATCTGATTCTCATTTTTTCTGCTTTGATCTTTCAAAGATAGTTAATGTTCGGTTGATTATTCGGTAGTAATTCGGTTGATTATTCAGTTGTTTGTTCGGTTGTTTGTTCGGTTGTAATTCTGTTATTGTTTGAATGTTTGAATGTTTGAATGTTTGAAATAGTTTG
>DASQZP010000908.1:0-2037 GCA_035638655.1 Bacteroidales bacterium | reverse complement strand
ATCCGCCGGCAGCTTTTCCCCGCGGTGTATGCCATGCCGGATTAAAAACAGCATTGGAGATTTCAGTACTGTCAGCATTGCTGAGCCTTAGGATAATTCCATCATTGGAGAGCGTGTATACGGAACTAAACAGTGGCAGCGTTTTGCCATAAACTTTCATAGTTTCCAGCGCATCACTATTGGTGATTAGCAAATACTCCCCTGCCTCCAGTATACATTCAGGAAATACACTGGAATTTTCTCCGGTGGAAAGGATCCAGTTTGTAAGATTAATCTCATATTCTGCGGTATTTACTAACTCCAGATACTCACATTCCGGTAGTCCCTGCTGAGGAGAAGGGTCGGCCATGATCTCATTGATAACAATGTCTCCGGAGCCAGGTTTATGAAAAACGAATGAAATAGGATCCTTATTTATTCTGTTCCCTGCCAGATCAGAAATATTCTGAATTTCCAGAAAGCATGCCGAACCATCAGGAAGTGCTGACTGGAGAATTAATATAACGGTATGGTCATCTAATAAATTCACTGAATCGGGCCTGGCAGGGGTTGTGCCATTTATCTGGTAATTTTGGGTTTTTTCTGCATCAGCAGAGACCACCGGTTCACTGAATAAAATTTTCAGGTGTTTACTGTCCTGCACTAAAATTTTTAATATTTCAGGGATTACTGTATCCCGTGGAAAATATCCCTTGATCAGGAGATTATCCAGAGACAATTTGCGGTCATTGGCAGATGAATACTTGAAATATAATCCCGTATATAATGCTTTGGTGAAATTATTATCAACAATTGTCCCCGCCTGTTCAAGCTGATCAAAGCCTCCGTCCTTATCCACACTTAGCATCCATAACCCTGATGAGTTACGACTCACCTCAATACCAGCGGCATTCGAAGTGCCAATTTGTTCCTGCCAGTTTATCTCAGTTGCAAGTAAAATTTCCGGTTCACCATTCACAAATTTCCAGATCTTCAGCAAGTCATCAGAACCGGTTATATTTACCCCCACTGCGTATCCGTTTATATTTGTGCCGGGATACATTTGGGAGGCAGGCTGGTCGGCGAAGAGGAAGTAGCCCCAGTTGTTGTAGGAAGAGGGATCATAAGCATGTCGTATTTCGAAACGCCACAGGGTTGTTGAGTCCGTCACACTTAGCGGATAAAGCGGGAGGGAGATCTGATCATGCCCGGATGAGGGGTTGTCGTAAACGTGGCATAGCGAACCAAGGCCACTGATTGCAGCAGTATTGCAAATACCCCAGGTGTTTGTACTGCTTTCGAACCAGTTTTCGATGCCGCCGTTTTCAAAATCATACGCAATCTGCGCTTTTGCTGTCATGGCAATGAACAGCAAAACAGGAAAAAATTTTTTCATAATATTTTTCGATTAAAAGTCCAATCGGGGCATCTGGTTTCATAAAGTACAAAAAGGATTTTAAAAAGTGAAGAATTATTATAACTTTTATCGTAATTTTGGAAAATTAAATTAATGGTTAATTTTAAAAAAACGATTAGTATGAATGTTGCAGTTGTAGGAGTTAGTGGTGCTGTTGGGCAGGAATTCCTCAAGGTACTTGAGGAAAGGAATTTTCCGCTCGACGAATTACATTTGTTTGGATCAGCACGAAGTGCTGGTAAGACATATACATTTAAAGGAAAATCCCACACTGTTAAAGAATTGAAACATAATGATGATTTTAAAGGTATTGATATAGCGCTAACTTCGGCTGGTGCCGGCATTTCCAGGGAATTTGAAAAAACAATAACCAAATTTGGGGCAGTAATGATTGATAACTCCAGTGCTTTCAGGATGGACAAAGATGTTCCCCTTGTTGTTCCGGAGGTAAATGCAGCCGATAGTAAGAACCGGCCCCGCAATATCATCGCTAATCCAAATTGCTCAACCATAATAATGGTAGTAGCCCTGAAACCAATACATGATCTTTCTCCGATAACCAGGGTGCATGTGTCTACGTACCAGGCTGCCAGTGGAGCAGGTGCAGCCGCCATGGCTGAACTGGAGACACAGGTGCGGGA
>DASQZP010000907.1:0-5656 GCA_035638655.1 Bacteroidales bacterium | reverse complement strand
AAACTCACCGGTAATTTTTGTATAACCTTCATCAAAAACTCCTGATATCCCTCCTGATATGCGCCGGATCCGGAGGTATACTGAATCACCCACCAGGAAAACATCATCAACAGGAATACTCAGCGCACCCTGATCAGGACTGTCCAGCGTTGCGGTATAGGTGCCCTGCGCATTCATGATATTTACAACCAGTGTGATTAAACCATTGGGGGCTGATAATTTTCCGACATACGTGCCGGGAATCATGTCTTCTTTTCCTGCTTCAGCATCATTTTGAGCAAAAACACTGAAGGAGAACGCTATTAGCATACTGAAAAAAACAAACTTTTTCATAGGACATTTTTAGGTTTAGTTTATGAAATGAAGGTTATAACAATTCTAATAATTAGAACAAGGTTTTGCCTGAATTGTTAAAAATCAACTGTTTAAAATTCACTACCCCGGGAAATGCCTCTTTTTTCATCTTAATAGAGTATGTCAATAAACTCAAGTGTCCGGATCAAAATGTCCGGGAACAAAGCCTGTCCCGTTCTAAACGGGAGCGTGCAAAAATTTTAATCCGCAGTATACTATTTCAATGGGCAATTGGCAATTAGCAATTGGCAATTGGAACCCTACGGGGAAGTAGCCGATGCATAATTTGAACAACATATTGGTAAAAGTTGTCGCCCAGGCGCCTAATGCTTATGAGGAATTAAAATTTTTGCAACAACGCAGTTATCGGACATTTTGGACATACACTAATTATCATCCTGTGTTGGCTTTCACAACTTTGAAACATATTCTTTTGCCTTCGCAATAGCTGTCGGAATGCCATCAGGATTCTTTCCTCCTGCAGTGGCAAAGAATGGCTGTCCGCCTCCTCCTCCGTCAATTTCGCGGGCTATTTCACGTATCATATTTCCTGCATGCAATTGTTTGGCAGCAACCAGGTTCTCACTGACCATAATGGCAAGGCTGGCTTTTCCGTTGATTCTTGCCCCCAGAATCAGAAACAGGTTTTCTACCTGACCCTTTAGCTGAAAAGCAAGGTCTTTCATATGATCCGGACTATCCAGAACAACTTCTTCAGCAATCAGGTTCATCCCGTTAACTTGTATGACAGATTTCAACAAACTGTCTTTAAGTCCTTTGACTTTCTCCCGGGCCATCTGGTCAATCTGTTTTTGCATTAAGTCATTCTCAGTAAGCACATTTTGAAGTGATTTAACAGGATCTTTAGGATGCTGAAGTAGCTCACCCACCTGCTCAAGCATTTCAAGATGTTCTGTTATATATTTTTGTGCCATTTCACCAGTAATGGCCTCAATTCTTCTTACGCCGGCTGCAACAGATCCTTCTGAAACAACAATGAAATAACCAAGCTGACCCGTTGCCTTTACATGTGTTCCGCCGCAAAGTTCAACTGAATCATCAAAGCGTACAACCCTTACTTTATCGCCGTATTTCTCGCCGAATAATGCCATTGCTCCCTCTTGTACCGCTTCTTCCATAGGTACGGACCGTTTCTCCTTAAGAGAAATGTTGCGTCTGATGCGTTGATTCACCAGTTTTTCTACTTCATTAATTTCATCCTTTGTCACCTTCTGAAAGTGTGAAAAATCAAACCTGAGATAGTCGGGATGAACAAGCGACCCTTTCTGTTCCACATGTGTACCCAATACCTCACGAAGTGCCTGATGCAACAGGTGGGTGGCAGTATGGTTACACGCGGTTTTTATCCGCAATCCGTCGTTCACAACAGCCTTAAAGGTATCAGAAGGATTTGCAGGCAATTTATCTGCCAGATGAATGGGCAGATTGTGTTCTTTTTTAGTGTCAATTATGCGGATTCTTTCTCCATCCGCAGACTCAATATAGCCTGAATCCCCTACCTGACCACCACTTTCAGCGTAAAACGGGGTAACATTAAAAACTATCTGATAAAGTTCTTTCTTTTTGGTCTTAATCTTTCTGTATCGCAAGATCTTTACATCAGCCTGCAGCTGGTCGTAGCCAACAAACCCTTCTTCTTCCAAATCATTTATCTTTACCCAATCCTCAGTATCCAGTGAGGCACTGTTCCTTGACCTTGCCTTCTGCTGTTGCATCTCCTTCTCAAATTCTTCTTTGTTTACTGTAAAATTCTTTTCTTTAAGAATAAGTTCAGTAAGGTCAAGCGGAAATCCATATGTATCGTACAGGACAAAGGCATCTTTGCCACTGATGCTTCTGCTGTTTTCAGCTTTTGCTTTTTCTGTAAGGTCTTCCAGCATCCTGATTCCTGTATCCAGGGTTTTAAGGAAGGCATTTTCCTCTTCACGAATTACACTCTCAATCAGCTGTTGCTGGGATTTTAACTCAGGATAAGCCTCTCCCATCTGCTCAACCAATACATTTGCCATGTTACAGATAAAAGGTTCTGTCTGGTTCAAAAATGTATATCCATATCTGACCGCACGACGCAAAATTCTCCTGATAACATATCCTGCTTTATTGTTAGACGGTAGCTGACCGTCTGAAATTGAAAAAGCAACGGCCCTTAAATGGTCAGACACCACACGCATAGCTATATCAGATTGATTATCTGCCCCATATGCTATACCAGAAAATTTTGAAATTTCCCTGATCAGCGGTTGAAAAATATCAGTATCATAGTTGGATTTTTTTTCTTGTATTGCCATGCACAATCTTTCGAAACCCATTCCCGTATCTACATGTTTATGTGGTAGTTCCTCCAACTTACCGCTGGCTTTTCGATTAAACTGAATAAAAACAAGGTTCCATATTTCAATCACAAGCGGATGATCTTTGTTGATCAGTTCTTTACCCGGTGTTGTTTCTCTTTCTTCATCACTTCTCAGGTCAATATGGATTTCAGAGCAGGGACCGCAGGGGCCTGTATCGCCCATTTGCCAGAAGTTATCCTTTTTTGAACCATACAAAATACGATCCTTTGCAATGTGCTTTTCCCAGCATGAAAAAGCTTCTGCATCCGAATTGGTCCCGTCATCTTCACTCCCCTCAAATACAGTGACATATAATTTCTCAGGATTAATTTTTAATACGTCGGTAAGGTATTCCCAGGCCCAGGCAATGGCTTCTTCTTTAAAATAATCTCCAAAAGACCAGTTGCCAAGCATTTCAAACATAGTATGATGATAGGTATCATGCCCAACCTGTTCCAGGTCATTGTGTTTACCTGAAACCCGAAGGCATTTTTGGGCATCTGCAACGCGATTTGCAACAGAATTTTTGTTTCCAAGAAAAATATCTTTAAACTGGTTCATCCCTGCATTGGTAAACATTAGCGACGGATCATCCTTAATAACCATTGGCGCGGATGGAACTATTTCGTGATTTTTACGTTTAAAAAACTGTAAAAAGGATTTTCTAACTTCATTAGAGGTCATAAACAGTAGATTTATCAATACGTTTAAAGGTTTTCAACAAGTTATTAACATGCTGTTAATTTTGGCTTCGTAAAATTAATTTTTTTAAGTTAGTTTTGTTCGCTAAGTAAAGATTTTTTATTTTAGCAGCGCCAGTACAGAGTTTTAAATGTAATTAATAAACCGATCCATTTTATCATGGCAAAAAGCAGATTTCGTTACAATCCTGATTCGCTGAGTTACGAAAAGATCAGCCCGGGATTTAAACAACGTTTCATTCAGTTCCTGACCTATTTCGCAGCCACCCTTGTAATTGCTGTCATTTACAATGTAATTTTCCTGTCAGTCTTTGATTCCCCAAAGGAAAAAGCACTTCGCAGGGAAAACAATGAGATGACACTTCAGTATCAGATCCTGAACAAGAGATTTGACCAGGTCTCCTTTGTTTTAAAGGACATGCAGCAACGCGATGACAACATATACCGCACCATCTTTGAAGCTGAGCCTATACCGAATTCAATCAGGAAAGCGGGTTTCGGTGGTGTTAACCGATATGCCGATCTGGAAGGATATAATAATTCAAATCTGGTTATTGAAACCACCAAAAAACTTGACATCATCACCAAGGAAGTGTATGTTCAGTCAAAGTCTTATGATGAACTGATCAAACTGGCGATGAATAAAGAAGAGATGCTGGCCAGTATCCCGGCTATTCAGCCTATTTCCAACAAGAATTTAAGAAGGGTTGCTTCTGGTTGGGGATACCGCATCCATCCCATTTACAAAGTGAAGAAATTCCATTACGGAATGGACTTTACAGCTCCTGTTGGAACCGAAATATATGCAACAGGGGATGGCGTAATTTATGTTGAAAAAAGCTCAAAACGAGGCTATGGCAACGAAATAATCATAGACCACGGATTTGGATATAAGACACTCTACGGGCATATGAGTAAGTTTAATGTAAAACAGGGCCAGCATGTTAAACGGGGTGAAGTAATCGGGTACGTTGGAAATACAGGTCTTTCTACAGGACCACATCTTCATTATGAAGTAATTCTGAATAATAAGAAAGTTAACCCGGT
Organism: Bacteroidales bacterium; assembly: GCA_035638655.1. Taxonomy (GTDB): domain Bacteria; phylum Bacteroidota; class Bacteroidia; order Bacteroidales; family DASQZP01; genus DASQZP01. Next base: position 1,200 of record DASQZP010000907.1, on the reverse strand, counting down.
TAATTACTACTTCAACGACCTTACACCTGCAGAATATGATAAGATGCTGGAGATTGCATCCAATGCAGGTCAGACATTTGATTAATGTTCTTTCCCGGTTCACCGGATTTTAATTAAAATATTTCAGGGCAGAAAAGACATTTAGTTTTTCTGCCTTTTTTTATTTTCTATAACTGTCAGACACTTTACCAGCCTGCTTAACATTTTGGCTCACTTTTAAAATTGCCCAACCGATTGAGAGATCTTTGAAAGTGTCTGACAGTTTGATCCTGTTTCAATAAAAAAATATCACATTTGCTCGTTTCTTACATTTTTCATACATTAGAGTTATTATTAAGCAGGCAATATTTAATACACTAAACAACAGTTATTTAATAATTTAACAATGCCGTACAAAGAAAAAAAAGTAGAAAAATTATACTATTCTATTGGAGAGGTTGCCGACATGTTTGATGTTAACACCTCGCTGATCAGATTCTGGGAAAAAGAATTTGACATCATCAAACCAAAAAAAAACAAGAAAGGAAACAGGCTTTTCACGAGGCAGGATATTGAAAATTTTCACCTGATCTATAATCTTGTAAAAGAAAGAGGTATGACGCTCAAAGGAGCCCAGAAAAAACTCAAAGAAAACAGGGAAGATACTATCAATAATTTTGAAGTGGTAAAAACACTGTCCAATATCAAAGAAATGCTGAATGAAATAAAAGAATCCCTTTAGGATATGTCTTTTAATCAGCTTCAACAAAGAACTAAATAATTTATGTCAGTCACTGTAAAAGAGATAGCCGCTTATCTTGAAAGTAAGGCTCCTTTGAGTTTCCAGGAATCATACGACAATGCAGGATTAACGACCGGAGATCCTTATGGGGAGGTAACAGGCGTATTGATCACGCTGGATATTACAGAAGAAATCATTGATGAAGCCCTTCACCACAACTGCAACCTGGTAATCTCACATCATCCGCTTGTTTTTTCACCACTAAAAAGCCTGACAGGGCGCACCTGGGTTGAAAGAACCTTGTTGAAAGCCATAAAAAACGACATTGCCCTCTACGCTGCCCATACGAATCTTGACAGTATGCTGCAAAATGGAGTGAATACAAAAATCTGTGAAAAGCTGGGACTAAAAGATATTCAGATTCTGGATCCTGTGCAGGGTAATCTGCGTAAGCTGGTCACTTTTGTACCAACGGCACA